>SFER01000049.1 GCA_004557195.1 Bacteroidales bacterium
GGCTTGACAAGCATTACCATCCCCAACTCCGTTAATTCAATTGGCAATTATGCCTTCTCCTACTGTAGCGGCTTGACAAGCGTTACCATCCCCAACTCCGTTAATTCAATTGGCAATTATGCCTTCTCCGGATGTAGCGGCATGAAAAGCGTTACCATCCCCAACTCCGTTACTTCAATTGGCGATTGGGCCTTCAATAGCTGTAAAGGATTGACAAGCGTTACCATCCCAAACTCCATTACTTCAATTGGCAATTATGCCTTCTCCTACTGTAGCGGCTTGAAAAGCGTTACCATCCCCAACTCCGTTAATTCAATTGGCGATGAGGCCTTCCGGGGCTGTAGCGTCTTGACAAGCGTTACAATCCCCAACTCCGTTACTTCAATTGGCAATTCTGCCTTCTACTACTGTAGTGGCTTGACAAGCGTTACTATCGGCAACTCCGTTACTTCCATTGGCGAGTATGCCTTCTACAACTGTAGCAGATTGACAAGCGTAATTTCAAAGGCGGTTACACCCCCGACATGCGGCAGCAATGCATTCTTAATAGAAACTTATAGCGCAACACTTATTGTACCTTCGATTGCCAAAGAAGCATATAAAGTGGCTTCGACTTGGAGCGAATTCAGCAACTATGCCGAACCCGATAACAAAATTACTGCTATCGCAATTAATAATAATGAAGCAAATCTCGTTATCGGTAATACATTGCAACTCAGTGCCACGGTTTCACCCGAGAATGCAACATTTGCAGATGTTCTGCAATGGACATCAAGCAATCCCGAAGTGGCTACCGTAGATGATGAAGGCTTGGTAACAACTCTTGCTCTTGGCAAAACAGTTATCAAAGCGACATCGTGCGATGGCAGCGATATTTCTGCTACTTGCAATGTTGTTGTTTGCGCGAAAGCTGATAATGTGAATGAATTGGTTGATGGTTACAATATTGTAGGATTTGCCGTGCAGGGCGTAAAGATGCACGACGGCGTGCTTTATGCCTGCACCACTGCCGAATCGGTCAACAAGAGCTACCCGACATTGCACGGCAATAACCCCGATAATATGGACACTTACGAGGACCACAACTTTGCCGACTTCAACCAGCGCGACTGGGTGGCTATCAGAGGCTTGGTAGATGGATTTGTAGGGAAAGAATTGAGTTATCCGTTTGTAGCAACCTTTGCCGACGGCGTGCTCACCCCGAGCGGGACAATCACCACCACAGCCGCCACCACAGCCTACAAACTCAACACATTCCGTGCCGAAAATATCCTCCACGGCGGCTACAGCAACTACGCCAAGGGCGCTTACAAAGCATATTATGTGCCCGCAAGAGTGAACGAAGTAGCAAATTTCATGGGTCACATCGAGAATGTTGGCGAAGTGAAATACCTCTACTCCAACAACGCCAACGGCCGCAAAGATGGCGAGGGAATCAAGATTGAAGGCAACATCGCCAACAACTCAGAGTCATATAGCCTCATGGAAGGCATCCTCGTAGCCGACGCATTGACCAAAGCCGGTGTGAAAATCATCATGCTCAAAGACCTTGGAGCGACAACCGGAGTCGAGGGCGTTGACACTGCCGCCGCGCGCATCTACACTGCCGACGGCAACATCATCATCGCCGCCACCGAGGATGGCGAAGCCGCCGTGTATGACTTCACCGGCCGCCTCATCAAGAGCGTGTTCGTCGCATCAGGCGACAGCACCGCAGTGCCCGTAACCCCCGGCTATTACATAGTAAAAACCGGAACAAAAACCCAATCAGTGGTAGTGAAGTAACCGCTTCACAGAGGATGTATCTCGGTTCCCTGCCCCCTCGCGGAGCAGGGCACTTTTTGCAATAAATCAGGTAAATACGCTGCACCGGGCTTGGGATGCCATCGCTGCTACTCCGCCTGTTGCGGAGAGAAGACCCAAGGCGAGGTAATTTCCAACCCCGGTAGGCGGTTGGCGCTGTGCGTAACCCCGTATTTCGCCGACCGGGGTGTCGGCGACATGCGGGGACCACCAAACGGCGTCCCAAATATGCCACCCCGGAGGTGGTGGCAGGCCGTCATTGCACCACACAACCATGTGGTACACAAGATGATACACACCGCACCACGGCGGGAGCACAGCCCCGCACCACCTCCGGGGTGCGATTTGGGTCGAGCGATTTGGCACGCCCCGCATGTCGCCACGACCCCGCGTGGCGAAATACGGGGTTATGCACAGCTGCCACCACCTCCGGGGTGGCGGAAATGCTCGCCTCCGGTCATTGTCTCCGCCGTGGCAGAGATGCGGATGCTGCGCATGTTGGTAACGTGGAGCGGGGCACACTTTTTGCCTTGTGGACATTCCACTTCCCCCTTTTCTTGCACAAAAATTCCACTATTTGACATTTTTTGAATCAAAATCACAGAGATTTTCCCTATCTTTGTGGGATTGCAATATTTTAGCATGGATATTTTTGAATATACATTTTTTCAAAACGCCATTGTCGGCGTACTTCTCGTGAGCATCGCTTCGGCGATTGTGGGCACCTACATCGTGGCTCGACGAATGGTGTTTATCTCGGGGGGAATAACCCACGCCTGCTTCGGCGGGCTGGGGCTGGGATACTTTCTCGGCATGAACCCGATTGCGATGGCCGCCGTTTTTGCCGTGGCTTCGGCTCTCGGCGTGGAATTGATGTCGGCGCGCGGCAAAATCCGCGAAGACTCCGCCATCGCTGTGGTGTGGGCGCTCGGAATGGCGGTCGGAACGCTTTTCATATTCCTCTCCCCGGGATATGTGCCCGAACTCACTTCGTTCCTCTTTGGCAATATCCTCACAATCACATCTGCCGACATCACGGCATTTGCAATCTATGCGGTTGTACTCATCACCACCATGGCGCTCCTGTATCACAGAATTATCGCCTGCGCTTTCGACAGCGACTTTATGCGCACACAGCACGCCCCGGTTACCGCAATCAACTGCCTGATGACTGTGCTGGTGGCTCTTTGCATCGTGCTCACAATCCGACTTATCGGAATTATGTTGCTCATGTCGCTTATCACTATGCCGCAGATGGTTGCCGAACTTTTCACTTCGCGCTTCAACCGCATTATGGCGGCAAGCGTTGTGGTGAGTGTATTCTGCTCGATTTGCGGGCTGTTTATTGCCTATGCGCTCAATGTGCCGGCTTCGAGCACCATCGTGATTGTGCTCATCATGGTGTACTGCATGGCGCGGATGGCTGTCGCCGTTTGCCGGCATCTGCGCAAAACCTCGCCGGCGTGCCACAATAATAGCGGGACTGATACGTTTAAATAATGTTATGGGCAGGTATTCGCGTCTCACATATCTTCTACTTTTATCCCTGGCGGCTTCTTTGTTGCTCGCTTCGTCGTGCAGCACCAAGAAAAACACCGCCATGTCGCGTTTCTACCAGTCGTTCACAACACGCTACAACGTGTATTTCAATGGCGACGAGCACTACAAGGAGCAGATTAAGATTCTCGAGAACGACTATGACGATGATTTCACTTCCACTCTCTACATCCACCCTGCCGAAGCCTATGCCAACCCCAAGGCGCCGCAACCTTCGGCATCTTTCGACCGAACTATCGAGAAGATGCAGAAGGCTATCCAACTCCACTCGATTAAAAAACGCCCGAAAAAAAATGCCGGGAAGATGCGCGACCCGAAATACCGCGAATACCTCAAGCGCGACGAATACAACCCCTTCCTCCACAATGCCTGGTTCTTGATGGCAAAAGCGCAATACATGAAGGGGGATTTCCTCGGGGCAGCAGCTACTTTTCACTACATCACACGGCATTTCACCTGGATGCCCGACCTCGTTACCTCAGCCAAACTCTGGGAAGCGCGTTGCTACTGCGCCGAGGGGTGGTATAACGAGGCTGACAATATCATTTCCCGCATCAAGCCGGCGGAACTCACGTCGAAACGCCTCCGCGAGGAATACGACCTCGCCGCCACATCCTATTTTGTCAAGACCAAGGAGGGGGAAAAGGCTATCCCCTACCTCGAAAGCGCGGCTCGTCGCGCTAAGGGTGGACAGAAAGACCGACTTTACTTCCTTCTGGGGCAACTTTATGCCGATGCCGGGCAAAAAGACCGCGCATACCGCGCCTATGCCCATGTGAGCGGCTCGCACAACGCCAAATACCGCACTAAATTCAATGCGCGGATACGCCAAAGCGAGGTGTTTGCAGGCACCGACATCAAGTCGGAGGTAAACGCCCTCAAACGGATGACCCGATACGACCGTAACAAGGAATATCTCGACCAAATCTACTACGCAATCGGCAATCTGTATCTTTCTCGCACCGACACCGCCAACGCAATCGCCAATTACCGTCTTGGTGTGGAGAAAAGCACCCGCAACGGTATCGAAAAGGCGATTTGCCAAATCACTCTCGGCTCGCTCTATTTCGATATGCGCAACTATGCCGACGCTCAGCCGTGCTATGCCGAGGCGGTGAGTATGCTCAACGAGGAATACCCCAACTATTCCTTGCTCAAAAAACGCTCGGATGTGCTCGACGAACTTGCAGTGTATGCCCAAAATGTAACTCTCCAAGACTCGTTGCTGCGCCTCTCGATGCTGTCGCCCGAAGAGCAGAAGAAGGTGGCACAAAGACTCGTCGATGAACTCGTGGAACGAGAAAAGAAAGAGGCGGAAGAGGCGGCTCGCGAGGAATACCTTGCCGAGCAACGGGCTTCGGGAAACAATGTCGGCAACGGCGACAACGCACCCAAGGAGTTCCAAATGAACACCGACAATAGTTGGTATTTCTACAACACCGCCACCAAAAATGCCGGTAAAACCGCTTTCGCCAAGGCGTGGGGCAATCGAAAACTCGAAGATAACTGGCGCCGACGCAACAAGGCGACTTTCGCCCTCGAGGAGGAAAACACCGACGACAGCGAAGAGGCTACCGCCGAAAACGCCGAGCCGCTTTCCGAGGAGGAGAAAAAATCTGCCGAGGAGGAGAAAAAACTCTCCGACCCGCATTTTGTCGAATACTACCTCGCTCAAATCCCCAAGACCGACGACGAGCGCTCGGTGTGCCGCGACATTATCCAGGAGGGGATTTTCAATATGGGCGTGATTCTAAAGGACAAACTTGAGGATTTCCCTGCTGCGATTGCGCAATTCAACCGCCTCGACAGCGAATACCCCGACAACATCTACCGCCTCGACGCCTACCACAATATGTACCTCATGTACATGCGCATGGGCAAGCCTGCCGATGCGGAGCAGTATCGACAACTCATCCTCCGCGATTTTGCCGACTCGAAATACGGGCTCGCTATGCAAGACCCCAACTATCTCGAGAATCTCAAGGGCATGGAGGAAAACCAGGAGAAGATGTACGAGGCTGCCTACGATGCCTACCTCAACAACCGCAATTCCGAGGTACACGAAGCCTATGCCGAGATGATGCGTCGATACCCACTCTCCAAAATCATGCCCAAATTCATGTTTATCGACGCGCTCTCCTACGTTACAGAGAAAAACTACGACCAATTCAAAACCACTCTCAAAGAATTGCTCGAAAGATACCCCGATACCGACATCACTCCCACAGCTTCGGCTATCATGCGACAGTTGCAACAGGGTCGCAAGCCACAGGGGGGCAGCAGCAATGTCCGAGGCATGATTTGGAGCACTCGTCTCACAAACGACACCACTCAAATGGCTCTCGACAGAGAACTCACCCCGTTTGAGGACTCCAAAGACAAGCCGCAACTCTACATCCTCATGTTCAACACCGACAGCATCTCGTCCAACCAGTTGCTGTTTGATGTGGCGAGACACAACTTCACCTCATTTGTCGTGAAGGATTTCGACCTCGAAACTATGACTTTCGGTCCTCTCGGACTGCTCATCATAAAAGGCTTTGCCAATTTCGACGAACTCAACCACTATATCAAGGTGTTTGAAGCCGACCGCGAACTCAGCATCCCCAAGAGCGTGAAGCCGGTGATGATTAGCGTGTATAATTTCGACCTCCTTCTCAAAGAGGGACGCTCGTTTGAGGAGTATTTCAACTATCTCGACTCGCTCTCGGTTGAAAAGACCGAAGATGCTGTGCTCGAGACCGGCGAAACAGGCGACACCCCGGCAGCCGAGGAGGAAGCACCCTCCGACACTCCCACCGATGAGCCGGAAGCAGAGGTAACCGACGAAAATACAGAACAATTATGAATGGAGAACTTATTCTATGGGCAGATGACGAAATAGACCTTCTGAAACCACACATCATGTTTCTTAAGGCTAAAGGCTACGAGGTCGAAACCGTGTCAAACGGTCGCGATGCCCTCGACCGTGCTGCTTCGCGCCACTACGACCTTATTATCCTCGACGAAAATATGCCCGGCATAAGCGGACTTGAGACGCTTGCCGAAATCAAGCAGACCCAGCCCGATGTGCCGGTGATTATGATTACCAAAAGTGAGGAGGAGGACATCATGAATCAGGCTATCGGCAACAAAATTTCCGATTATCTCATCAAGCCGCTCAACCCCAACCAGATTCTCCTTTCAATCAAGAAAAATCTCCACTCCACATCGCTCGTTTCACAAAAAGCGACGATGGACTACCGTCAAGAGTTCAGCAAGATAGGTATGCTCATCAACAACGCCGCCTCTATCGACGATTGGTATGAACTTTATCGCAAAATCGTATTCTGGGAGCTCGAACTCGCTGCCACCGAAACCAATATGGACGACTTGCTGCGAATGCAGAAGTCGGAGGCAAACAACGAGTTTGCCAAGTTCATCCGCCGCAACTACGAGTCGTGGATGAAGAGCGACGAGCACCCGATGCTCAGCCATGAGGTTATGAAAAAGAAGGTGTTTCCGCTCCTCGACAACGGCGAGAAGGTGTTCCTTGTGGTTATCGACAATTTCCGCCTCGACCAATGGCGTGTGGTGAAGCCCATCCTCTCGGAATATTTCACAATCGATGAGGACGACCTCTATTGCAGCATCCTCCCCACCGCGACACAATATGCGCGCAATGCCATCTTCTCCGGACTGATGCCTATCGACATCAGTCGCCAATTCCCAGACCTCTGGATTGATGAAGACGAGGAAGAGGGGAAAAACATCAACGAGGAGCCGCTCATCAACACTATCATTCAGCGCTACCGCAAAAAATACCGCTTTTCCTACAACAAACTCAACGACAGCGCTGCCGGCGAGAAACTCCTCCAGAATTTCTCGCGCCTCGAAAGCAACGACCTCAATGTGCTCGTTATCAACTTCGTGGATATGCTCTCCCACGCTCGCACCGAGTCGAAGATGATTCGAGAACTCGCACATTCCGATGCCGCCTACCGCTCGCTCACCGAATCGTGGTTCCGCCACTCCGCCGCTATCGACATCTTCAAGCGCATTTCGGAAAAAGGCTTCCGTGTGGTGCTCACAACCGACCATGGCACCATCAAGGTGGATAACCCTATCAAGGTTATCGGCGACAAAAACACCAACACCAACCTCCGCTACAAGGTGGGGAAGAATCTTAGCTACAACCAGAAGCAGGTGTATGAAATCAAGAACCCGAAAGAGTTCGGGCTCCCGGCTCCAAACCTCTCCTCTACCTACATTTTTGCCTATAGCCACGATTTCTTCGCCTACCCCAACAACTACAACTACTACGTGCAATACTATAACGACACGTTCCAGCATGGCGGCATTTCGATGGAGGAAATCATGATCCCCATCATCACCATGACCTCAAAATAGAGCGCAATTACACAGTTGCAAAAATATTTGCACCGAGGTGGCGCTAATCTCGGGTTTTATTTGTATTTTTGCCATGTATGTCGTGGATTTGCCCGACTTGTACCGCGGCACCCTGTTTGGCAACTCCTTCGGCATCCCCGGGCGGCTTTTCGCCACGCTTTTACCTTTTCGGTGCCGCACAACAATTAATGATGTTATGAAACAGATTGAAATAAAAAATCTTGAAGCCCTCCCCGAGGCAGCACACTCTTTTGTAGAACTTATGGGCGACTACACCGTTTTTGCATTCAATGGTGAAATGGGTGCCGGCAAGACCACATTTATTAAGGCGCTTTGCGAGGCTCTCGGTGTGGAAGACGATATCACCAATTCGCCTTCGTTCTCTATCATTAACGAATATCGCAGCGACACTACAGCCGAACTCATCTACCACTTCGATTGCTATCGCCTCGAGAAACTCGAGGAAGCCGAAGACATCGGCGTGGAGGACTATTTCGACTCCGGCGCTATCTGTCTCATTGAATGGCCCGAGAGAATCAATGAACTCCTCCCCTACGACACCGTGGAAGTGGATATTAAGGTGAACGATGACTTGTCGCGCACCATGACCCTCAAATTCCCCGAAGAATAAGCGATGGCTAAAGCAAAATACATCATCCTTAAGGAAACCGAATCGACCAACACCTACGCAGCCAAGGTGGGAGCATTGCTCCCGTCCGGCACCATAATCGCCACCTACAACCAAACTGCAGGGCGCGGACAGCGTGGCAACAAATGGGAGTCGGAACCGGGAAAGAACATCTCGTTCACTGCCATTGTCAAGGGCATAAAAGTGGCTCCGGCAGAGCAGTTTGCCATCTCTGAGACTGTAAGCCTTGCTGTGGTGGATGTGCTGTCGCGCTATGTGCCGGGCATCTCTATCAAGTGGAGCAATGATATCTACCACGGAGACAGCAAGTTGTGTGGTATGCTCATCGAGCACTCGCTCTCGGGCAATTCTATCGACCGCACCATCATAGGCATTGGTATCAACGTAAACCAGACGGTATTCCGCTCCGATGCCCCCAACCCGATTTCGCTCGCGCAAATCCTCGGACACGAACTGCCGCTTGACGACCTACTCCACGAGGTGGGCGATGAGGTGATTGCCGCTACACAATCCGAGATTGTAAATGGCGAGGTGCTGCTCGGTGGCAAGTCGCGCGCCGAAATCCACAAGCGCTATCTCGAAAACCTCTACCGCAAGGATGGCAACCCCCACACCTTCATTCTCCCCGACAAGACCGAATTTGAGGCTGTGATTAACGATGTGCAGCCCGATGGCAAACTCGACCTCATCGACACCGACAACAACCATCGTCTGTTCTATTTCAAAGAAATAGCCTTCAAAATCGGCAAATAGTTTAATTCTAACAGGTTGAACAATGAAGAAGATTTTCATTCTCGCTACATTCATCTTGCTTGCATTCGCAACTCAGGCTGCCAAAGGCTATGCCGAGGCTTCTTTTGAAAAGAAGGAGCACGATTTCGGATATATCAACGAAACCGCGGGACCGGTGAAATGTGAATTCAAGTTCACCAACACCGGCAACAAGCCGCTACTCATCATCGATGCAGTCCCTTCGTGTGGATGCACCCGCCCCGAATACCCCAAGCGCCCCATCGCCCCCGGCGATACCGGAATTATCAAGGTGGAATACCAGCCTCTCGGTCGCACCGGTGCTTTCAAGAAGGATATTCGAGTAAACACCAACGGCAAAGAGAAGAAAGTGATTCTATATATAATCGGAGTAACTATTCCGGGTAAAAAATAAACTATGAGAATGGGTGTCGCCGCCATATCACTGCTTTGCAGCATGAGCGCATTTGCCGAAATTGAGCAAATCGACTCGGTGTGCGACTTCTCCACCATTCTCGAAAGCGATGGCAAGGTGGAAGCTGCTTTCCGCTTTGTCAACCACACCGGCAGCGACATCTCAATCGAGCAGGTGCGCACCACTTGTGGATGCACCGCCACTCGATTTGCCCGCACCCCAATCCACAATGGCGACACAGCAGTGGTCGAGGTGCAATTCAACCCCTCGGGACGCCCCGGGAAATTCGAGAAGAAGGCATACGCCACATTTCTCCCCTCTCGCAATCGGCTCGTTATGACAGTGCGCGGAAAGGTCGTCGCAAGCGAAGCCACAGCGATGTCGCGCTATCCCGAATCGGTTGCCGCGCTCCGTTTCAAGCACCGCACCGCCATTTTCGGGCAAATCGACAAGGGAAAAACGCAAGCCACGACTCTCGATGGCTACAATGCCACTACCGACACCGTTTCGGTGGAATTCCCGTCGCTCCCACCTCACATTACCGCAGTGCCGGTGCCCTCGATAGTACCTCCGGGCGACCAAGTGAGCATTGTCTTGAAATACGACACCTCAAAAAAGGATGCGTGGGGTCTCAATTGCGACACTATCGCAATCGCCACCACCCAATCGGGAAGACGGCTTGCCGACTTCCTCGAGGCTTCGGCGGTGATTGTCGATGCCCCCGACACACTGTCGCCGGCTCTCGCTCCGAGAGTGGGGCTGTCGTCGCGACATGTCGATTTCGGCACCCTCTCGCGCAATGGCTCGCCATGTAGCCGAGAATTGGTGCTCACCAACACCGGAGAGAAGCCGCTGGAGATTCGCAGCATCGCCTCATTCTCCCCCGCCGTAAAAGCCACCTCGGGCATCTCCACCATAAACAAAGGAGAATCGGCAGTTGTTGAAATAGAAGCCAATGTCGCAGCCATCACCGACGCATGGCTCGACACCGAAATAAAAATATACACCAACGCTCCCTCATCGCGCTGCATCACAGTGAGATGCGTGGGCGAAATAAAATAAATAATATCACGAAAACTAAACAATATGGAACACCCCGAAAATGATGAGCAATACACCGGGTTGAATGTCAACAGCGGTATAGCACAGCCACCAAGTGTCAATCCCTATTTCAAGCCGAAGGCTCGCCGCCGCATTCTCTCCGTTCAAGAGTATGTCGAGGGCATCCTCAAAGGCAACGTAACTATTCTCAGCAAGGCGGTTACTCTTGTGGAGAGTAGCATTCCCGAGCATCAGGCTTTGGCACAGGAAGTAATCGAAAAATGCCTCCCCTACACCGGAAACTCACGGCGCATAGGCATCACCGGCGTGCCGGGTGCCGGGAAAAGCACCTCTATCGACGTGTTTGGACTCCATGTGCTCAAGCGCGGAGGAAAACTCGCCGTGCTTGCCATCGACCCGAGCAGCGAGCGCACCAAGGGCAGTATCCTCGGCGACAAGACTCGCATGGAAAAACTATCGGTTCATCCCGATGCTTTTATACGCCCTTCCCCATCGGCAGGCTCCCTGGGCGGTGTGGCGCGTAAAACACGAGAAACCATTGTGCTCTGCGAGGCTGCAGGCTACGACAACATTTTCGTAGAAACCGTTGGCGTGGGACAAAGCGAAACCGCGGTCCACTCGATGGTCGATTTCTTCCTGCTCATCCAACTCGCCGGCACCGGCGATGAGCTGCAAGGCATCAAGCGCGGTATCATGGAAATGGCAGACGGCATCGTTATCAACAAAGCCGATGGCGACAACATCGACCGCGCCAAACTCGCACAAGCCGAGTTCCGCAATGCCCTCCACCTTTTCCCGCTTCCACCGAGCGGCATAGCCCCCGAGGTGCTCACCTATTCGGGCTATTTTGAAATCGGAATCGATGAAGTGTGGCAGATGATCGACCGCTATTTCGACGCTGTGAAGAAAAGCGGATACTTCGAGCGCAAACGCCACGAGCAGGAGAAATATTGGATGTATGAGTCGATTAACGACCAACTCAAAGCCAATTTCTACAACGACCCGGTAATCGAGGATATGCTCAAAGCCAAAGAACAGCTTGTGCTCGGCTCGCGCCAAAGTTCGTTTATCGCCGCGCGCGACGTTCTCGACTACTATTTCAATAAGAAATCATAAAAAACAGGAAATCTCTTTGCCCGTTACAAGGAAATAACTATATTTGCAGAACAAATTGAACGTTTAATTTAAAAATTTATCAAAAATGGCTTACGTAATTGACGAAAATTGTGTAGCATGTGGCACTTGCAAAGCAGGTTGCCCCGTTGATGCTATCTCTGAAGGTGATATCTTCGT
>SFER01000050.1 GCA_004557195.1 Bacteroidales bacterium
ATCATATAGCCTCTTGGAAGGAATCCTCGTAGCAGACGCATCAACCAAAGCAGGGGTAAAAATCATCATGCTCCAAGACCTCGGAGAGGCAACCGGTGTTGAGGGTGTTGACACCGCCGCCGCCACCGCGCGCATCTACACCGCCAATGGCAACATCATCATCGCTGCCACCGAGGATGGCGAAGCCGCAGTATATGACTTCACCGGCCGCCTCATCAAGAGCGTGCCCGTCGCATCCGGCGACAGCACCGCAGTGCCCGTTACCCCCGGCTGTTACATAGTAAAAACCGGAACAAAAGCCCAATCAGTGGTAGTGAAGTAACCGCTTCACAGAGGATGTATCTCGGTGCCCTGCCCCCTCGCGGAGCAGGGCACTATTTTGCTCCCTCAAACGCCCCACAAGTTCCACACAATGTGGAATTCAAGAAATTTCGAGATATTCAAGGAAATTTGCCGAAAATAAAGCGTTGAACATTTGGATTTTAAGAAAAAAAGCACTACCTTTGCACCGCTTTTTGAAATTCCGTGTGATGGGAAATTAAGGAGCAAAACTTAATTTTGAGTAACACAAAACTTTTAACAATGAAAACATTTAAATTAAACGCAGAGCCAAGAACTGAACTTGGCAAGAAAGCCACTAAGGCTCTCCGCAACGCCGGTCTCATCCCGGTTGTATTGAATGGTGGTGAAATCGTAACTTTGCCCTACGAAGGCAAGTTGGAAGCCGGTCAAAAAGTTGTAGTTATCGACGAGGCTAAGAAGAAAGGTATGATTACTACCGACCTCGTAGTTAAAGCCGACGATGTTCGCAAACTCATCTACACCCCCGAAATTTTCGCAATCGAACTTTCATTCAACGGTCACACAGCAAACGCTATCCTCAAAGACTTGCAGTTCCAACCTGTAAGCGACGCAGTTCTCCACATCGACCTTCTTGAGGTTAATGAGAAGAAACCTGTGGTTATCGAAGTTCCTGTTAAACTCGAAGGCCACGCAGCTGGTGTTAAAGCCGGTGGTAAGTTGTCGCTTTCGATGAAGAAACTCAAAGTAAAAGCTATCTTCACTCAAGTTCCCGAGAGCCTCGTTATCAATGTTGACAACCTCGAATTGGGTAAGACTATGCAAGTGGGCGACCTCCATTTTGAAGGTCTCGAATTGGTTAACGCCAAGAATGCTGTCGTTTGCGCCGTGCAATTGACTCGTGCCGCTCGTGGCGCTGCCGCTAACGCACAATAATAAATGAAATATCTTGTTGTTGGGTTGGGCAACATCGGCGACGAATATGCCGCAACTCGCCACAATATAGGATTTAGAGTGTTGGATGCCTTTGCAAAGGCATCCAATGCTGTTTTTTCAACTCAACGCTATGGCGACGTGGCGCAAGTGAGGGTGAAAAACAAAATCCTTGTGCTTCTCAAGCCTTCCACCTACATGAACCTGAGCGGTAACGCTGTGGCTTATTGGATGCAGAAGGAGAACATCCCCATTGAAAACGTGTTTGTTATCGTTGACGACTTGTCGCTACCGGTAGGTGCAATTCGCATCCGCCCTAAAGGCTCCGACGCCGGACACAACGGGCTCAAGAACATCGCATTGATGCTCAAGACCGAGAATTACACTCGATTGAAATTCGGAATCGGCAACGATTTTCCACGCGGAATGCAGGTAGAATATGTCCTCGGCACTTTCAGCGATGAGGATAACAAAATTATCGAGCAGAAGATTCCCACTGCTGTAGAAGCAATCAAGGCATTCTGCCTCTCGGGACTTGCCTTTGCAATGAACCACTTTAGCAACAAATAGACATGGTGAGAATTGACAAATGGCTGTGGGCGACGCGCATCTTCAAAACTCGCACAATCGCCACCGAAGCATGCAAGAAAGGACGCGTTACCATCAACGGCGTGGCAGTGAAACCATCGAGGCCCTTGCAAGTGGGCGAGGTAGTGAATGTGAGGAAGCCTCCCATCACCTACACGTTCAGGGTGCTCGGGCTCATTGAGAACCGCGTGGGAGCAAAATTGGTTCCCGAATATCTCGAGAATATCACTCCCAAAAGCCAATACGATTTGCTGGAGATGTCGCGCATCAGCGGATTCATCAACCGTCAAAAAGGTCTTGGTCGCCCCACAAAGAAGGAGGGGCGCGCGCTCGCCGAGTTCACCGAGGCGTGCTATGTCGATGACTATGACGACTTCGACCTCTATGACGAGGACGACGATGAATAACCACCCCCCACTTGGGGAAATGAAACCAAAAGGCATCCGACGATTCGACAGTCGCGGATGCCTTTTTCATATCGTTAGAAATAGATGTGCTGCTGTGTGGGGCGGAGCAACATTCCGCTTGCTATCTCATAAGCCTGCTCCTCGCCGTGGCTTAGTCCCACGATAGCAAGGGCGAAATTCATTGCCGCTGCCGGTCCGTTGCCGGTAACCACGTTATCGGAAACCACAACCGGCTCGGCAACCAAACTCGATTCGTTGATGTGGTCCTCAAAAGACGGATAGCAAGTTGCTTTCTTGCCATCGAGAATACCGAGTGGTGCAAGAACCACTGCAGGAGCGGCGCAGATGGCTGCAATTCTCCCCTTCTTTGCGTTGTGAGCCTTCAATGCGTCGCACAACACGCCACATGCGGCAAGATTCGACGCTCCAGGCATTCCACCCGGAGCTACGAGCCACTCGGCTGCCGAGTAATCACCTTGCGACACAAGCATATCGGCTTTTACCACAACACCATGTGCGCCCACTACCTCATCGCCGCTGTTAATCGACACGGTTTTCACCGGCATCCCGGCACGACGCATTACATCGACAACTGTCAATGCCTCTATTTCTTCAAAGCCATTGGCTAAAAATACGTAAGATGTTCTCTCCATAAATTAAGGTTTTAAATATTACAATCCACGGCTTCTGCCGTTCACAAATTTAACCACTCTGCTTGAATTTTGCAATAGGAAAAGATAATTTTTAATATTTTTCTCAAAAATTCGAGCAAATATTCTTTAATAGTTAAAAAAACGGATTAATAATTGCTCAATTTACCACTTTTATTGTTATCTTTGCATAATAAACTCTTGAAAATATAATGAAATACATCGGAGCACATGTAAGTGTTAGTGGTGGCGTGTCCAACGCACCGATTAACGCACACAATATAGGCGCAAAAGCATTCGCATTGTTCACTCGCAACCCTTCGCGATGGAATTCCCCTGCCATTTCGGAGAAAGAGGCGGAAAAATTCAAAGCCAACTGTGCGGAATTTGGCTACGAGCCTCGTTTTATCCTCACTCACGATAGTTATCTCATCAATCTCGGTGCACCCGACCCCGAGAAATTGCAAATGTCGCGCGATTCGTTCCTCCAGGAACTCCGCAACTGCGAGCAACTCGGGCTCACTCTGCTCAACTTCCACCCGGGAAGCCACCTGAAGCTTGTGGATACCGACCGTTGCCTCGACACAATCGCCGAGTCGATTAATATGGCGCTCGACAAAACCGCCGGCGTGAAAGCGGTCATCGAGAACACAGCCGGGCAAGGGAGCAATCTCGGCTTCGACTTCGCCCACATTGCCCACATCATCGACAAGGTGGAAGACAAGTCGCGCGTGGGTGTGTGCATCGACTCATGCCACGCTTTTGCGGCAGGTTACGACCTCTCCAATCGCGAGAATTTCGATAAAGTGTGGAGCGATTTCGACCGCATTATCGGTTTCAAATACCTGAGTGGGATGCACCTCAACGACACCAAGAAAGGTCTTGGCTCGAAAGTCGATCGCCACGAGAGTCTCGGCAAGGGGGTGCTCGGCGAAGAGTTTTTCAAAATGCTCGTTAATGACCCGCGATTCGACGACATCCCGCTCATCCTCGAAACGCCCAACGAGGAGTTGTGGGCTGACGAAATCGCTTGGCTATATGCACAACAAAACAACTAAAACGAATCATATTTCGACCTATGATATTTGTCTAACCTTTTTAAACACTTATTAATTATGAAAGATAAACCCGATTTGAGTTTTTGGAAACTATGGAATCTTAGTTTCGGATTCTTTGGCGTCCAAATCGCTTACGCGCTTCAAAGTGCTAACATCAGCCGCATTTTCGCGACTCTCGGTGCCGACCCGCACCAACTTTCCTTCTTCTGGATTCTTCCGCCCCTCATGGGTATGATTGTGCAGCCGATTATCGGTGTACTTTCCGACAAAACCTGGTGCCGCTTCGGGCGCCGCATCCCCTATCTATTTATAGGTGCAATTATGGCGGTTGCGGTGATGATTCTGTTGCCCAACGCCGGAAGTCTCGGTCTAACAACACAAATCGTGTGCTGGGGTCTCACCGGTTCGATGCTTTTCGGCTTGTTCTCGCTGATGTTCCTCGACACATCTATCAATGTGGCCATGCAGCCATTCAAGATGATGGTGGGCGACATGGTGAATGAGAAGCAGAAAACCAAAGCCTACTCCATCCAGTCGTTCTTGTGCAACCTCGGTTCGGTGGTTGGCTATATGTTCCCCTACATCTTCACCTACATCGGCGTGCAAAACACCGCCGAACAAGGCGTAATCCCCAACTCGGTAATCTACTCGTTCTACATCGGTGCTGCCATCCTCATCGGCTGTGTTATCTACACCACTTGCACCGTGAAAGAGTATTCGCCCGAGCAACTCAAGGCTATGGCGGAGGCTGAGGAAAAGAAACAAGACCAACCGCAAAGCGCCGCACAAGCCGACAAAGGGAAGAAGCCCTCAATCCTCTACACATTCGTTTCCATTGGTTTGGTTCAATTCTTCTGCTGGGCTGCGTTCATGTACATGTGGACCTACTCCACAGGTGCGATTGCCGAAATGTGCTGGGGCACTACCGACACCCTCTCAAAAGGCTACCAAGAAGCCGGCAACTGGAATGGCGTCTGCTACGCAGTGCAAGCTGTGGGCAGTGTAGTGTGGGCGGCTTGCATCCCGATGATTTCCAAGTTGCTCCGTTCCGACAAACTTTGCTACGGTTTGAGCCTCGTTCTCGGTGGCGTGGGATTCATTTCGATGCTTTGGATTAACAATCCGCATTTGCTCTGGGTTGCCTATCTGCTCGTGGGCTGCGGCTGGGCTGCTATGCTTGCTTTCCCATTCATTTTCTTCACCAACGCTCTCCAAGGCAATCCAAAAATGGGCACATACCTCGGTTTGTTCAACTGCACCATCTGCTTGCCGCAAATCATCGCGGCTGTGGTTGGAGGTTTTGCTCTCCACGCAGTGGGAAGCCAGGTGAATATGCTCGCCGTTGCAGGTGCGCTACTCATCATCGGTGCTTTGTGTGTAGCGGGCATCAAACGCGCATAACTTCTACATACACAATATCTATCATAGGATATGCCGCCGGGCATATCCTTTTTTATTTCACGCCATACACTTCGCGATGGATTCGCGCCACCATCTTGTCGAGAATCGCTTCCGTTACCGGTGCGCCGAAGGTCATCAGTTTCAATTCCAGCGAGTGCCTGTCGGGCGAATAAGGGGGCTGGATGTATCGGTAACCGGCATGGAGCACTCCCCCATTGCGCTCATAGAACCGCACGCGCTTCTCGGTGATGTCGCCGGCTACTGGCGGCTCCACCTCGATAACCACCGGTTTGGAAGTGAGCGCGATGAAGTGCCTGAGCACCTGCTCGCCGATTTTTCTCCCGCGCATTGCCTCCTCGACGGCAAAATGCTCACCATACACAAAATCGTCCCATTCCCAAAATGTGAGAAAACCTGCAAACGCGCCGTCATCGTCTTTCACGACAAGCACTTTGAATTTTCCATCCGATTTTGCAAAAATATCGAGTAACAAATCGAAATCGCGTCGCTCGTCGGCAGGGAAGGCTCTCTCGTAAAGTTGTCTAAAACTTACAATTATATTAAATTTTAACGGAGTTTGTAGATAATCAATTTTCATATTTGAGAAATTAGTTATAATTTTGTAGTTGCAAATTGTAACCGCAAGTCTTAGCGCTTGCAAATCTTTTGCTAATATATAGAATTTTTACCAGTTACACAAATAATTATGGCATCAGAACAATTAGACTCATTGGATTTTAGCATCTTGAGAATGCTCTCGGAGAATGCGAGGAAGCCGTTCCTTGAGATAGCGAGAGAGTGTGGCGTGTCGGGAGCGGCAATCCACCAACGCATACAAAAACTCTCGGCTATGGGTGTATTCCTGGGCAGCGAGGCTGTTATAAACCCATCGTCCGTGGGCTATTACACTTGCGCCTACGTGGGATTCTATCTCAACGACCCTTCGCAATTCGACTCGATTGTGCAAAAGTTAAAGGAAATCCCCGAAGTCGTCGAGTGCCACTTCACAACCGGAAAATACGACATGTTCATCAAGGTGTATGCTCGCAACAACGACCATCTCCTTCAGATTATCCACACCAAGTTGCAAAACCTTGGTTCGGCGCGCACCGAGACTTTAATCTCGTTCAAAGAGGTGTTCAAACGTCAAATTCCGATTTTCGACAAGGAGGATTAATCCGCAATGTCAACACTCTTCGACAATATCCTGTTCAACGCTGTGGCATGGGCTAAGGAAGCCGGAGCGAAGCAACTTGAGTATTTCCGCAGCAACAATCTCGCTATTGAGACGAAACTCAACCAGAGCGACATTGTTACAGCCGCCGACAAGGCGAGCGAGGCGATACTCATCGACCACATCCACACTTCCTATCCATCCCACTCGATTATTTCGGAGGAGAGCGGGACAGAGACCAAAGGCGACATCGAGTGGGTTATCGACCCGCTCGACGGCACCACCAATTTCAGTGCCGGACTCCCGCAATTCTGCGTCTCTATCGGCATTCGGGAGAAGGGGAAGACGGTGATTGGGGTGGTGTATGCGCCCTATCTCGACGAACTCTACACGGCTGTCGCCGGCGAGGGGGCGTTTCTCAACGGCAACCCAATCCGGTGCTCTGCCAAGGTGGATTTGGCTCAAGCGGTGATTTCCACAGGTTTCCCTGTCGATAAAGACACTAATCCCGACAACAACCTCGACAATGTGGCAAGGGTGTTGCCGCTTGTGCGGGGCTTGAGGAGGATGGGAGCCGCCGCTGTCGATATTTGCAGTGTGGCTGCCGGTTTTCTCGACGGGTATTGGGAGATGAACCTCCACATCTGGGATGTGTGTGCGGCTCTGCTCATCGCCGAGGAAGCGGGCGCAGTGTATTCCCGGTTCCGCTCCGATAGAAACATATCGGTGATGGTGGCTCCGCCCGCTATTGCAGCGAAATTATCGCCGCTGTTGTCAAATACTCCCGCAAACACACCTATTTTGTAAAAATAATTCATTAATTTTGCACAAAATATAGAATACTTCGATGACGTGGTGGATAATCACCTCGGCATCATTAAAAATTTGCATTTTTATGAAAGAAATCGTATTGAGCGGCATTAGAGCCACCGGACAACTCCATCTTGGCAACTATTACGGTGCCTTGAACAAGTTTGTGAGAATGCAGGACGACTACAACTGCTATTTCTTTATCGCCGACCTCCATGCCCTCACAACTCATCCCGATCCAACTATCCTTCACGCAAACGTGAAGTCGATCCTTTCGGAATACCTCGCCGCTGGTATCGACCCCGATAAGGCTACTATCTTTGTGCAGAGCGATGTGCCGGAAATCCCGGAAATGTATCTCCTCATGAACATGCATGTGGGCATCGGCGAACTCATGCGCACCGCTTCGTTCAAGGACAAGGCTCGCAAGCAGTTGGGTATCAAAACTGACAACGACAACGATGACATCGAACGCGAAATCATAGGCAACAACTCCAACAAGCGCGTCAATGCCGGACTTCTCACCTACCCCACCCTTATGGCTGTGGATATCCTCATCCACCACGCCACCAAGGTGCCCGTGGGGAAAGACCAAGAGCAACACCTCGAACTCACACGCCGATTTGCGCGCCGTTTCAACTCGGTGTATGGCGTTGAGTATTTCCAAGAACCGGAAAACTTCAACTTCGGCGGCGAGGCTATCAAAGTGCCGGGTCTCGACGGCTCGGGCAAGATGGGCAAATCGGAAGGCAACTGCATCTATCTGCTCGACGACGAGAAGACTCTGCGCAAGAAGGTGATGCGCGCCGTTACCGACGAGGGTCCGAAGGTGCCCAACCAGCCGATGGCAGAGCCGGTAGCCAATCTTTTCACTCTCCTCAAGATTGTGTCGGCTCCCGATGTCGTGGATCACTTCACCGAGGCTTACAACAACTGCTCAATTCGCTATGGCGACCTCAAGAAGCAACTCGCCGAGGATATCCTCAAGGTTACCACTCCAATCCGCGAGCGCATTATCGGAATCCGGAACGACGACGCCTATCTCTCGCAAGTGGTTAAGCAAGGCGCCGAAAAGGCACGCGAATCGGCATCGAAAACTTTGCGCGAAGTGCGTGAAATCATGGGCATCAAGCGCTTCTTCTAACGACCACAACTACACCATCCAAGGCTGCCAAGTGCAGCCTTTTTTGTGCGCCGCAGAGCGCCGCAGAGCACTGCCGCATCACGACAATCACCCAGGCGATAGCGTGCGGTGGCACAGCCACCGCACGCTGCTCACGCAGCGCCACCACCACGCTCGCACCCACCGCGCGCTGCTCACGCAGCGCACTCATGCGCCCAAGCGCGTGCCGCTACAAGCCTCAGAAAGCCACAGCGTGGCGTGCCCGATCATAACCCGGTACAACGCAGTTGTGCCGGGTCAGTGCAATATATAGAGAAAATGTGTGCCAAAGGTACACCCCTTGAAGCCAAAAACGGTCTCCATAAGCCTCAAAATGCCCCATTGGCCCTATAAAAGAGATAATCCCACGGCGAAGCGCAGCGCCCGCCCCTCCGCCGACGGCGGAGACGATGACGATGACAAGAGCGCCACACAACGCTATCTCCGCCGATGGCGGAGACGATGACCGGAGGCGGACATTTCCGCCACCCCGGTAGGCGGTGGCGGCTGTGCGAAACCGGGTATTTCGCCGACCTGGGCGTCGGCGACATGCCCGGAGCGAGAGCACGCCCCCAAAATCGCCACCCCGGAGGCGGTGGCAGGCCGTCCGCTACCGATAGCTAAGCCACAAGCGATGATGCTGGCACCCACTCGCACCACACCCGCGCCCACCGCGCGCTGCTCACGCAGCGCACTCACGCGCCCAAGCGCGTGCCGCTACAAGCCTCAGAAAGCCACAGCGTGGCGTGCCCGATCATAACGACCTGGCACTTACGAAGTTGTGCCCGGATCGGAAATAGATAGAGCAATGCGTGCCAAAGGTACGCCCCAAGAAGCCAATGAGCCAGGTGGCCCCCACTGCTACCGCAGCACCCACGGCGCAGCAAAGCGCCCGCCCACACCGCTCCGCCATCGGAGCACACGATCCTTGAATCCCCTTGCCGACGCGCCGCCGCACAAAGCAAGTCCAATTTTCATTACACTGCACACGAGCCACCTTATCCGTTTTATCCGTTTAATCCGTGTTCTCTCCCCGCCCCGCCCACAGCGCGAGCCAATCCGTTTAATCCGTGTTCTCATCCCGCCGCGGGGGGGCGGATTTAAATTTGGTGGGGAGGGAATTATTTGCTACTTTTGCAAGTGAAAGGAAAAATAGGATGAGAGCGCTTATCGACTGCAACAATTTCTTTGTCTCTTGCGAGAGGATTTTCAACCCGTCGCTCAACGGTCGCCCGGTGGTGGTGATGTCGGGCAACGATGGCTGCGTTATCGCTCGCAGCAATGAGGCGAAAGCTCTCGGCATACCGATGGGCGCACCGGTGTTTGAATGGCGAGATGTTATCGAAGCCAACAATGTGAAATGCTTCTCGAGCAACCACATCCTGTATAGCGACATCTCGCGCCGAATCATGACTCTTGTCGCCGAAGAGGTGGACAACATACAGATTTATTCGGTGGATGAAGCGTTTTTCGACATCGAAGGCATCCCATACGAGAAGATTCCCGAACACCTCACACGCCTTGCCATGAAAGTGGAGAAATATGTGGGTGTGCCGGTGAGCATAGGCGCGTCGCGCTCGCGCACGCTTGCCAAGATTGCCTCCCACATCGCCAAGAAAGAGTGTCTCAACACCACCCACTCCTACATCCTCGATAACCGCGAGGATGTTCACCGCCGCCTTGCCGCCACACCTGTCGATGATGTGTGGGGAATAGGAAGGCGATTGGGGAAACGGCTAATGAGCGTGGGGGTGAATACCGCAGCCGATTTTGCAAGGCTGCCGCGGGCGTATGTCAAGGAGAATCTGCACCTCCCCGGCGAGCGCACCTGGCTGGAACTGCACGGCGTGGATTGCTCGATAATTCAGGCTCTCGACGAGAAACGACAGAGTGTATCGATGTCGAGAACTTTCAAAAAAGCGATTAGCAGCTTTGAGAGCCTGAGCGAGGCTGTGGCTACATTTGCCCACTACTGCGCCGCATCGCTGCGCACAAGCGACCAGATTGCCGGCGAGATTATGGTGTTTGCCGCCTCGAGCCGATTCGACACCGCCAACTACTATGCCAACTCGGCATCGGCGTCGCTCCCGACTGTATCGTCCGACAGCCTGATGATTGTTACAGCCGCAGTGGAA
Organism: Bacteroidales bacterium; assembly: GCA_004557195.1. Classification (GTDB taxonomy): domain Bacteria; phylum Bacteroidota; class Bacteroidia; order Bacteroidales; family Muribaculaceae; genus W0P31-042. The sequence continues at coordinate 10,619 of SFER01000050.1, forward strand.
CTGCTCCGCTCGCTCTACCGCCCCGGCGTGGGTTTCAAGAAAGCCGGCGTGGCGCTCACAAGACTATCGGACAACACGCATCGGCAACTGTCGCTGTTTTCCAAATATGACTACGCACGGCAATCGAAACTCATGAACGCTATCGACAACATCAACCGCGCCGGGATTGGCACAGTGTCGATTGCCGCAATGGGAACAGGCACCGAGTGGAAGCCCAAATGCAGCGAAAAATCGCGCGAATTCACCACATCGTTGAGCGATATTCTCGTGGTTAATTGCAAATAAATTACTACCTTTGTAATTTGAAGACTGAAAACTATGAATAAAGACAACCCATTTTTCGACAACGACGAACTGCAACCGACAGCCGAAATACTCGCCGCAATCGACACCGAGCAATCGCTCGAACTGCCGATGCTCGACAATTTTATCCCCGCCGGATTTCCAAGTCCGACACAAGGAATACAGAGCGACGGCATAGACCTCAACCGCGAACTCATACGCCACCCGTCATCCACATTCTGCGCCCGCGTTACCGGCAACTCGATGATCGACTCCGGAATCTCCGACGGCGACATAATTATTGTGGATAAATCGCTCGACCCACACGATGGCGCCATCGCCGTTTGCTACCTCGACGGCGAGTTTACACTCAAGCGAATCGCCATACGCGAAACCGGAGTGTGGCTCGTGCCCGCCAACCCGAAATTTCCCGAGATTAGGGTGAACGACGAAGCCAACTTCCAGGTGTGGGGAATAGTAACCTACATCATCAAACAAGCCTCGGCAGGGAGCAATAAATAAGGTGCGGAGTTTCGGTTTGAAACCCCGCCGACGGAAAACAAATAAACACGATTTTCGCACCAAATAAGCACAAATTTTGACCATTTAGGCACTCGACCGAGAAAAACCCCGGTAAAATGTAACATTATCGAAACTCGTTTTAGTGGGAATATTTCATAAAGAAAGGGGCGCAGGAACGCCACCCAATTTAGCCCAAATGGCTATAAATCAAACTTTTACCACCCCCCC
>SFER01000051.1 GCA_004557195.1 Bacteroidales bacterium
TAGTGCCCGCTGAGAAACAAGAAGAGGTGCACAAAATCACCGACCAACTGCTCACAGAGCTCGGAGATATATTCCAAGGGATATCGCTGATAAAAGACCTGTCGCAACGCACCCTCGACATAGTGGTGAGTTACGGCGAACGCCTGTCGTCGGTGATAATAAGCCGCATAATTACCGGGGCAAGGCACTTCGACTCGCGGAACTTCATCAAGACACAAACAAAATTCGGGAAGCACACGCTCCAAGGCGAGGCTACCGAAAAACTTATACACCAGACATTCGACTCATACACCGGGAAATTCACAGTGATACCCGGATTCATATCATCGGACTTGGAGACCGGAGAAATCACCAATTTAGGGCGTGGAGGAAGCGATTACACCGCAGCCATCATTGCAGCCACCCTCAAAGCGTCTATGCTTGAGATTTGGACCGATGTGGATGGCTTCATGACAGCCGACCCGAGAGTGATTTCAAAAGCCTACGTCATCGACCACCTCACATTCATCGAAGCGATGGAATTGTGCAACTTTGGTGCCAAAGTGGTGTATCCGCCGACAATCTACCCGGTTTATCATGAGAATATACCTATAAAAATAAAGAACACCTTCAACCCGTCGGCACCCGGCACACTCATCAGCGAAGATGTGGGCACTGCAGGAAAGGCGATTAAAGGTATATCGTCGATTAACGACACTTGCCTCATCACGCTCACCGGATTTGGTATGGTGGGAGTTATCGGTATCAACAGCCGCATTTTCAATGCCTTGGCTCGCAACGGCGTGAGTGTGTTCCTCGTGTCGCAGGCATCGTCGGAGCATAACACCTCGTTTGCAGTGAAAAACTGCGATGCCGACACAGCCGTGCAAGTGCTCAAAGAGGAATTCAAAGCAGAACTCGCGACAGGCGAAATTAGCGGAATAGAGCCTGAACGCGACCTTGCAACCGTTGCAATCGTGGGCGAAAACATGAAGCACACACCCGGTATTGCAGGAAAACTGTTCAACACCCTGGGACGCAACGGCATCAATGTGATAGCGTGTGCACAAGGCGCAAGCGAAACCAACATCTCGTTTGTAATCAAACTCGACAGCCTGCGCAAAGCGCTCAACGTGATTCACGACTCATTCTTCTTGTCGCAGACACAAGTGCTCAACCTGTTTATCGCCGGTGTGGGACATGTGGGCGGCAACCTACTCAAGCAAATCAAGAGTCAGCAAGGGAAACTGCTCGAGGAGAAATCGCTGGAATTGAAATTAGTGGGCGTTTCATCGTCGAAAAAATGCATCTTCGATGCCGAAGGAATCGACCTTGAGCAATATGAAGAACTGCTCAAGCAATCCGAAATCGAAGCATCGCCCGAAGTGATAAAAGACAAGCTCATTGAGATGAACCTGTTCAACTCGGTGTTTGTCGATTGCACCGCAAGCGCCGATGTGGCATCGATATATGGAGAATTGCTCAACCACAATATCAATGTGGTGGCAGCCAACAAGATAGCGGCATCGTCGGCTTACGAGAATTACCACCGACTCAAAGAAATCTCGCGCCGTCGCGGTGCAAAATTCCTGTTTGAGACCAATGTGGGAGCAGGATTGCCTATCATCAACACAATCAACAGCCTCATAAACTCGGGCGATAAGATTCTGAAAATCGAGGCAGTGCTCAGCGGCACGCTCAACTACATATTCAACACATTGAGCAGCGAAGTGCCGATGAGCAAAGCGATAAAAATGGCTATGGAGGCAGGCTACAGCGAACCCGACCCGCGCATCGACTTGTGCGGAAAGGATGTGATGCGCAAGATAGTGATTCTCGCACGCGAAAGCGGCTACCAAGTGGAGCAAAGCGAAGTGGAGAAACACCTGTTTATTCCCGATGAGTATTTCGAGGGAACAAAAGAGGAGTTTCTTGAGAAAGTGGCAGAACTCGATGCCGACTTTGAGGCAAAACGCGCCGAAGCAGCGGCAAATGGAGAGCACTTTAGATTTGTCGCCACACTCGACAACGGTAAAGTGTCGGTGGGGCTGCAGAAAGTGGATTCTCACCACGCATTCTATTCGCTCGAAGGGAGCAACAATGTGATATTACTCACCACTGCCCGATACAAAGAGTATCCGATGGAAATCAAAGGATACGGCGCAGGGTCGGAGGTAACTGCCGCAGGAGTGTTTGCCGACATTATAAGTATAGCAAATATCAGGTAAAGCGATGAAACACCTTATTATATTAGGAGATGGGATGGCAGACGAGCCGATAGAGGCACTTGGCGGAAAAACACCGCTCATGACTGCCCACACCCCCACCCTCGACAAGATGGCTACAACATCGCGGCTCGGAACTCTTGTAACTACACCGCAAGGCTACGAGCCGGGGAGCGAAATAGCACACCTGTCGCTATTGGGATATGATGTGCCATCGGTATTTGAGGGGCGAGGCTCTCTCGAAGCCGCAAGCATGGGTGTTGAAATCGAGCCGCACGAAATGGCGATGCGATGCAACATCATCTGCATCGAAGACGGCAAAATCAAGAACCACTCGGCAGGGAATATAAGCACCCAAGAGGCGGCTGTGCTTATAGATTACCTGAATGAGCATCTGGGGAGCGATACAGTGAAGTTTTTCACCGGCATATCCTATCGCCATTTGCTCAAGATAAAGGGAGGTAACAAAAATATTGAATGTACACCGCCACACGATGTGCCCGGCACACCGTTTCGCGAGTGCCTTGTGAGAGCGAAATGCCCCGAGGCAGAGGAGACCGCAGCGCAAATCAACCAACTCATATTGCGCTCTCAAGAACTGCTTGCCAACCATCCTGTGAATCTGGCAAGGATAGCACGCGGCGAAGACCCGGCAAACAGCATTTGGCCCTGGTCGCCGGGCTACAAGCCTTCGATGGACACATTGGCAGAGAAATACGGCATAAAACAAGGTGTTGTGATATCGGCTGTCGATTTAATCAAGGGGATAGGCGTATATGCCGGGCTGAAACCTATCGACGTGGAAGGAGCAACAGGATTGTGGAACACCAATTATGAAGGAAAAGCCGATGCCGCTATCAAAGCACTGAGAGATGGTGCCGACTTTGTCTTCCTGCACATCGAAGCAAGCGACGAAGCAGGACACGAGGGGGACAGCGCACTCAAAGTGAAGACAGTGGAATCGCTCGACTCGAGGGTGTGCAAGCGGATAATCGAAGCACTCCCCGCGATAGGCGAACCGGTGTCGATTGCCGTGCTCCCCGACCACCCCACCCCATGCGCCAAGCGCACACATTCAGCCACTCCGGTGCCGGTAATGATTCTCACACCGGGAGTTGAAGGCGATGGAATAGAACGATACAACGAAGAGACAGCACTGCGAGGCTCGCTCGGGAAAATGGATAAAGACCAATTTATAAGAACATTTTTAAGCAAATAACCCAATATGATTTACTATAGTACAAATAATCCAAATCTTGAAGTATCGCTCCAAGAGGCTGTGGTCAAAGGACTTGCAGCCGACCGCGGACTTTTCATGCCGGAACGGATACCCTCGTTGCCAAAGGCGTTTTTCAACAACATCGGCAACATGTCGCTTCAAGAAATCTCATTTATAGTTGCCAACACACTGTTTGGCAAAGATGTTGAATCGGAAGTGTTGAAAGACATCGTGTATGACACACTGAATTTCGATATTCCGCTCAAGCACGTAACAGGCAACATGTATAGCCTCGAGCTGTTCCACGGACCGACACTCGCCTTCAAAGATGTGGGTGCACGCTTCATGGCACGCCTGCTCGGCTATTTCAACTCGAAGAGCAACGACAAATCGATGGTGAATGTGCTGGTTGCCACTTCGGGAGACACCGGCAGCGCAGTAGCAAACGGCTTCCTCGGAGTGCCCGGAGTGAGAGTGTTTGTACTGTACCCGCAAGGAAAAGTGAGCCGCATCCAGGAATCACAATTCACCACACTCGGAAAGAACATCACCGCAATAGAGGTGAACGGCACATTTGACGACTGCCAGGCACTCGTGAAGAACGCCTTTATGGACAAAGAACTCAACCAAAGGATGAAACTCACAAGCGCCAACAGTATCAACGTGGCTCGATTCTTGCCGCAAATGTTCTACTATTTCTATGCCTATGCGCAAATCGCCAAGCGAGGACAGAAACTCGACAACATCGTTGTTGCAGTGCCAAGCGGCAATTTCGGCAACATCTGCTCGGCTCTTATCGGCAAGGCAATGGGATTGCCCATCAAGCGGTTTATCGCAGCCAACAATAGCAACGATGTGTTCTACCAATATCTGCAAACCGGCAAATACGAGCCGCGCAAGTCGATACAGACAATTGCCAACGCCATGGATGTGGGCGACCCGAGCAACTTCGCGCGTGTTCTCGACCTCTACCACCACAGCCACGCCGCAATATGCAAAGACATCTCGGGATGCACCTACACCGACGAGCAAATTGCCGAAACGATGAAGGAAACCTACGACAACCAGGGCTATCTGCTCGACCCTCATGGCGCTGTTGCTTACCGCGCACTGCTTGAGGGGCTTGACGACGATGAAACAGGTATTTTCCTCGAAACAGCCCATCCTGCAAAATTCAAAGGCACCGTTGAACAGATTCTTGGCACAGACATTCAAGTTCCGGAAAAACTGCTTGCGTTTATGCGCGGCACCAAAAAGAGTGTGCGCATTGGTGCAAACTACACAAGTTTCAAGCAAGTGCTCATCGACAGCCTATAGGATGGAGACAAGGCAATAAGCCCACATAGATTAAATAATTTACGAGAGTGGATATGCAAAACACCCTTCAAATATCATAACGAGGATATGTTCTGATACCCCCCACTCCACTCATAAACGACCGTTTCTCAGGAGAGAAGCGGTCGTTTTCGCACACCAATTAAGATAATTGCAGTGGACACCATTTGTGTTGCATATCTTGCCAAAAAGCAGTAATTTTGCAAAAAATTTCGATTTATGACAAAGATTGGTTCTGTATATACCTCCAAGGCTTGTCGAGCTATGTTGCTCGGCAGCGGAGAACTTGGCAAGGAAGTTGCCATAGAGTTGATGAGAATGGGTGTAGAAGTGATAGCCTGCGACAAATATGCCAATGCGCCGGCTATGCAAGTAGCCCACCGAAGCCGAGTGCTTAATATGCTCGATGGCAAGGCACTTCGCCAAGCGATAGCGGAAGAAAAGCCTGCACATATAATCCCTGAGGTTGAGGCAATCGCCACATCCACTCTTGTAGAGATGGAAAAAGAGGGGTATAATGTAACCCCCACAGCCCATGCGACATTCCTTACAATGAACCGCGAGGGAATACGCCGTCTTGCAGCAGAAGAACTCGGAGTGAAGACATCGCCCTACCGCTTTGCCGACACTTACGAGGAATTCAAAGCGGCTGTCGAAGCCATCGGCATTCCGTGTGTGGTGAAACCGATTATGAGTTCGTCGGGACACGGACAGAGTGTAATTAAAAGCGAAAACGACATCGACCGCGCCTGGCATATCGCCCAAGAAGGGGGTCGCGCCGGAGCGGGTCGCGTGATTGTTGAAGGATTCGTGAATTTCGACTACGAAATAACCCAACTGACAGTGAGAGCGATAGACGGTACACGATTCTGCGAGCCAATCGGACACATCCAAATCGAGGGCGACTATCGTTACAGTTGGCAGCCACAGGCGATGAGTGCCGAAGCCAAAGCAAAAGCCCAAGAGATTGCAAAAAAGGTAACCGATGCACTGGGCGGATATGGAATCTTCGGTGTGGAATTGTTTGTAAAGGGGGATGAAGTGATATTCAGCGAGGTGTCTCCTCGCCCACACGACACCGGCATGGTTACGATGATTTCGCAAGAACTAAGCGAATTTGCGCTCCACGCACGCGCGCTTCTGGGACTTCCTGTGCCCGAAGTGAGGTTTCTCAAGCCATCGGCAAGCCGTGCAATCGTTGTGGAAGGCGACAGCAACGTGCTTTCGTGGGAAAATCTCGAGAGCGTACTTGCCGAGCCGGGTGTGCAGTTGCGCATTTTCGGTAAGCCCGAAGTGAACGGACACCGACGCATGGGAGTAATCCTCGCAACAGCCGACACTGTGGAAGAGGCTCGTGCAAAAGCCGAAAGAGCCTACAACCAACTCACCGTCAAGGTTCTCGACCGCGAATAAAACGCACAATGGAAGAGACATTCCTGATAATAACGGAAATCATAGGCACAATCGCATTTGCGATAAGCGGAATACGCCTTGCCGCCGCCAAGAGTTTCGACTGGTTTGGCGCCTACACTGTGGGGCTCGTAACTGCAATAGGTGGCGGAACAGTGCGCGACTTGCTGCTCGGAGCCACCCCGTTCTGGATGGTCAACGGGTGGTATCTGGGTGTAACCGGATTGGCATTGGTGATTGTGATTCTGCTCAAACGCTATCTTGTGAAGCTCAACAAGACATTTTTTGTGTTCGATACCATCGGACTTGCGCTGTTTGTGGTAATCGGAATACAAAAGACGCTGGAATATGGGTTTCCGATGTGGACAGCGATAGTGATGGGTACTATCACCGGCGCACTGGGTGGAGTGTTGCGCGATATCCTCATCAACGAGGAGCCGCTTGTGTTTCGGAAGGATGTTTATGCCACCGCCTGCATTGCCGGAGGAATTGTCTATTGGGGGATACTCCTGGGCGGAGGCTCGAGTGTGCTCCAGCAATCTACCTGTGCAGCTTCCGTGATAATAATACGCCTTTTGGCGGCAAAATACAATTGGTCAATCCCGATTCTCCGAGATTACGCCGACGACAACAAATAGTAGAAAATGGGAAAGAAACAAATCAAAACTACAACAGTACAACTCCTCAAATACGGAGTTATCGGAGCAAGCAACACACTCATCACTCTTGTGGTGTTTTATGTGCTGAACACGCTTCTCGGCGCCGCCTACGGGCTCGCCAACACTATCGGTTATATCCTTGGACTTATCAACAGTTTTGTGTGGAACCGCAATTGGGTATTCAAGACAAAAGTGAACATAAAGAAAGAGGCTGCCCTCTTCGCAGTGGGGTTTCTCATCTGTTTCGCTCTCCAGATGACTGTGAGTTGGTATCTGCTTGAAGTGGCAGATTTCCGCGAGATAGAGATTCCGTTCCTCCCGATGAAGAAGCCGGGAGAGAATATCGTAATGGTTCTCAGCATGGTTGTATATACTGTCTGCAACTATATCTACAATAGATTTGTTACATTTAAAAAGCCCGGTGAATGAAGCAAACTCGTAGCATAAGCGCATATATCGCCCTTGTAATAGTGTTAATGGGGATTGTGGCTGTGTATATTCTGCCCATCCTATCCAACAACCCGATTACATATTGGGAGAATAGCTTACTGAGCCAAGTGGAAGCGATGCGCGGATGCAATATCGAGGCAGTGTTCTCATCGTCAACGGGATACGACATGGTGTCGGGCGTTTATGCCTACATTGTCAATCTGCTCACAGTGTTGCTTCCCAATGTCGATATTTTGTTTCTGCTCAGGTTGCCATCGGCGATAATTGCGGGGATACTCACTCTGTGCCTGTTTCGCTTTGACGGCACCTACGACAACCTCAACGCCTCGTTCCTGTCGGCGCTGCTGTTTCTCACCACCACATTTGTGAGTTTCGTGTGCTTCACAGCCACACCTGTGATGCTCCCCACGGCTGTGTTCATCTTGTCGTATATCGCACTCTACCACTGGATGCGACGCAGCGGCAAGCGCAACAGCGTGCTGCTTGTGGTAGCTACTTCGGCACTCATTGTGCTCACCGGATACACAGGACTGATTATCGTGGCTCTGCCGGGCTTGGTTTTCTGCCTCGCCAAACGCGTGAACCGCCGGCGCAACGCCCTGCTGATGGTTGCGCTCGCAGCATTATCCGCCGGCATCGCGTTTTTGGCGGTGTTTCTGCTCACCGGCAACCTTGAGGTAGTGAAAGGCACACTCCTCAACACTTTCACGCTCCAACCGGTGTTCACCGACCGCAACCTGCTCATCACCGTGGTGTTCTTCCTCATTGTGGTTACATTTCCGTGGTCGATTCCGATTCTTTTCAATGCCATTTGGATGATAAGGCATCGGAGGATGATTGTTGAGAAACTTAAGGAGCTCTCACTGCTGCAGCGCTTCGGACTTAGCGTTGTGGTAATCTCCATCCCATCGTTTATCTTTGTGTGCGAATACACGTTTATTTTGCTTGCGGCACAGCTGTTTTTCAATATTTCGCTGGTGAGCAAGGTGTTTCTTGCGCAACTCGACCGAAATCCTCAGGCTTGGCGCAAGACCGGAATTGCCACCGGAATCACGGCTGTTGCCATCGTTGCGGCTATCGCGCTCAACAATCAGGGATTCGACTTGGGATGTGTGTCGCGATTCATAGGTGAGAGCAGTTGGACTGTGTGGAGCGGGATTGTGATGGCGCTGACGCTAACGGGAGTTTACACCCTGTGGCGCAACTGCCGAAGCCTCACTCAAAACAGACGCTATTTCTACAACATCATCTGGCTGTATCTGCTCATGCTGCATCTCGTGATAGGCTACATGATGCCTTTCAGATATATATAAAAGTCCTTTCCGCTACATAAAAAAACAAATGGGATGCCGAAAGACACCCCATTTTTTAATTTAGTCTTATCAAACTATGTATTAGCCGATAAGTGATACCATTACGTCCTTTTCATCTTCAGCAATGTTGACTTTGCCTTCGCGGCCCAACCAACCCAATGCAGCGTAAATTTCCTTTTCTTTCAACTTAGTGGCTTTTTTGATTTGCTTTACGCCAAGTGTACCTTGCTCGTTGAGGGCATTCCACACTTCGCCAGCCCAAGTTCCAATAATTTCTACGTTCATTAGAATAAAAAATTAAATTAAATAATAGTTTGTTATCAAAAACGATGCAAAATTAGTAATTTTTTACCAAATTGACTAATTATTTTCGTGAAATTTTTCCGTATTTGTACATTTAAGACAGTTTTTATGTCGTTTTGAACATTTTTTGAGGAAAAATCGCTCAAATTTCCCTATAAACCTGCGCTACTTGAGTGGCGATTTCGTCCCAGTTGTATTTAGCCATGTCGTAATCCACTCGGGCAACGGGGGCGTCAATCAGAGCCTGAAGCTTGGCTGCAAGGGCGGGCACATCGCCGCAGGGGAAATAGTTGTCGGCTTGAAGCCCCACCTCGAGATTGGCGGGTATGTCGCTCACCACCACCGGCAGGCGGTAGCTCATCGCCTCAAGGAGCGCAATAGGCAATCCTTCGTGGGACGATGGCAGACAGTAGCAACGGCAGTTTGAAAGCAGCGAATGGAGTTTGCGCCCTTTGACAAACCCAGTGAGCACCACGCCATGCTCGCGAGCCATTTCCTTGAGTCTGCGGGAATAGTCGTCCTCGAAATCGGTGTCGCCGGCAAGAACAAGTTTGCAGCCCTTCATGTCCACTTGCGAACAAGCCTCGATGAGGTGATGGAGATTTTTCTCGGGGACGAAACGACACATTCCGAGCACATATTGCCCCGGCTCGATGCCGAGTTGGGAGAAATATTCGGGATAGTCGCACACATCGGGTGCCGGAACGCCATTGTAGATTAGATGCACGCGCTTGGTTCTGCCATATTTGCGCGCTATGATGTCGCGTATCACGTTGGAGATTACTATCACATCGTTGGCAAATGCGCAGCCCATCCTCTCGCCGAGGCGCAGTATCGCTTTTGCCACTCTCCCCCACTTGTCGCGGTCGTAATCGGGTCCGTGATGTGTGAAAACCACCTTCAAGCCGAGCAATCTGGCGTATGGGGCGAGTAGCGCGGGTCCGATGGCTTGGATATGCACGACATCGGCGTGCAGGCGGCGCGCCGCGTTGATGGCGCGGAATGTGTGCACGATTGCCTCAAATGCTTTTTTCTTGGGGGTGGCGATATCGATGAGTTTCACGCCTTGCCACTCGGAGAGATTGTCTGCCACGTAGGAAGCGCGGCGAATGAGCGTTACATCAAAGCCCATCCCGGCAATTCGGGGGAAGAGCTCCTCGCAATGGGTTTCTACGCCACCCATCACATTGGGGATTCCGCGGGTTCCTGTAACGACAATCTTCATATATCAATTCTAAAGAGCCGCTTGTGGCGGCAGGGGTTATTTTGTGCCTTCGTAGCCTTGACCTTCGATGTCGGCGTTGACGATATCCTCACCTCTACGACCGCGCAGAGCCTCGCGCGATGTGGCTGAAAGTCCGTCGTTCACGCTTGCGGTCATATCGCAGGTGGAGAGTTTGTCGAGTTCCTCCTTGGTTACCTTGCCGTCGCGCAGGTCGCAGCAAATCGGGTTCTCAAACATCGAGTAGCGCATCCCGAGGAGGCTCTTGAGTTTGTGCTTGGCAGCCCAGAGAGCTGGAACGGTGATGTATTTGTGCATCGCGGGCGACACCGAGCCAATCATCCAGCAGTTGCGGTCGCAGCAACGCACTTTGCGGCGCACTTTCTCAGCCTCGGGCGAGTTCCACAGCTCGTCCCACGACTGTGTGTTGAGGTTGCCCATCACCTCTTTGTCTTTGGTGCCGTTGCAAGGCATCACATCGCCGTAGGGGTCGATGAAAAAGGTGTCGAAACTCATGTCGCACGGCAACAAGCGCTTCTGTCCGTATATGTAATTGATAAGTCCGTGGTTAAAATAGGCTCGAAACCATTTCTTGGGCGAATTCGACTTGAGCAACTCGTTGATGAGCTCCTCAAAGTTCTTTGCCACCATCTCACGGTCATTGATTTTGTTCTTTGCCTCTACAAAATAGAAGGAATTGTGGAGCGACGCTGTGGCAAACTCCATCCCCATCTCGTTGCTCAACTTGTAGAGCGGCACCAGGTCTTTGGCGTTGCGGTCTTGCACTGTCATGCCGAAGCCCACATCCTTCATGCCCATCTCACGCAGTTTCTTGAGGGTGGAATAGCCGCGGTTGAAGCCGTCTTTGAGTCCGCGGATGTCGTTGTTGGTCTGTTCAAGTCCCTCAATAGAGATTCTTATGCCCACTTGGGGAAATTCTTTGCAAAGGTCGATAATACGGTCGGTAAAGAAACCATTGGTAGAGATTACGATGCGGTCGCTGAGTTTGTACAATTCTCGCACAATATCCTTGATGTCGGTGCGGATGAAAGGCTCGCCGCCGGTGATGTTGGTGAAATACATTCGGGGCAACTTCTTGATGGTCTCCAACGAGATTTCCTCGTCGGGACGGGAGGGAGCCTTGTAGCGGCTACACATCGAGCAACGTGCGTTGCAACGATATGTAACAATCACTGTGCCATTTAGTTTCTTTTCTGCCATAATAAATAGAGAGGCGCTTGCTACGCCCAATATAAGTGTATAATACATGTGTGGGAGTTCCACCCAACAAAATATTATGCAAATATCGCACATTTTATCAATATACGCAAATAAATTTAAATTTTGTCCCCCACCGCCCGCCGCCCCATGCCCCATGCCCGAGAATACACAATGAGGCCGGAACGCACCT
>SFER01000052.1 GCA_004557195.1 Bacteroidales bacterium
AACGGGTGTGGGGTCATTGGGATTTTTCATTGCTTCATAGAATGCCTCCACTTCGGCTTGATTCACTCCGTCGTAGAGATTGTTGGCACTTGTGAGTATGAGGTCGGCATCGGCAGCCTGATTAACTCGCTTGGGAAGCACTGTGGGGTCGAAAATCACCGGATTGATTTTTGCGAGGAAAGCATCCACTTTCTCTTTTTTGCCAAGAGGAAGATATTTCTTGGGGAGAGCCTTCACAGCCTTGGTGAAAAACTCTTGGGTGAAACCGGGAGTGAACTTGTCCATGCTGTAGTGGTGGTATAGACCATTGGCAAACCAGATTTGCTTGAGATATTTCTCGAGAGCGATGAATTGAGGGTCGTTTTTATCCCCTTTGTAATTGGTATATACAGCCTCGATAGTCTGTCGGATTACCAAATTGTATTTTCCGTTTTGGTCCCACAAAATATCGCGACCACAGAGAGCGGCTTCGGTGAGATAGTAGATATATTCTTTCTCTTGAAGCGACAGGTTGTCGAAACCCGGCACCTCGTAGCGAAGCACTTGAATGTCGGCGAAGTTATCGACATGGTAGTTGAAATTGTCCCGGGCATTTGTCATAGTTGTTGAAGCGATTGCCAATAGAGAGGCAAAAATTAATTTTTTGTTCATATCAGTTGGATTATAGTTTTCTTATTCGACATAGAGTACCAACCCTTTGAGATATTCACCTTCGGGGTGGTAGATGTTGATAGGGTGGTCGGAAGGTTGAGTGAGTTGGTGAAGAATCCTAATCTTGCGGCGCGACATTGCTGCGGCACTGAAAACCGCAAGGCGGAACTGCTCTTTCGACACAGCCTGGGAGCAAGAGAAGGTAAAGAGGATGCCACCCGGCTTGATTTTCTCAAAAGCCTTGGCATTGAGTTTACGATACCCGATAAGCGCGTTTTTAAGAGCGCTTTTATGCTTGGCAAAAGCGGGAGGGTCGAGAATGATGAGGTCATAATCACTTTTCATCTCGTCGAGATATTTGAATGCGTCCTCGGCAAAAGCCTTGTGGCGAGAGTCGCCGGGGAAGTTGAGTTCCACATTGTCGGTGGTGAGTTGGATGGCTTTGGCAGAACTATCCACAGAGTGGACGAGCTTGGCACCGCCGCGCATTGCATAAAACGAGAATCCGCCGGTGTAGCAGAACATGTTCAGCACTGTTCTCCCTTGAGAATAGTGCTCAAGAAGAGAACGGTTTTCACGTTGATCTACAAAGAAACCTGTTTTCTGCCCTTTGAGCCAATCGACATGGAATTTCAAGCCATTCTCCATAGCCACATTTGTAGTGAAAGAGCCGATGATATAATCGTTTTGCGGGTCGAGATTTGCTTTGTAGGGGAGGGTGGTCTCCGACTTGTAATACACATTTTTCACAGCAATGCCATCGAGCGAAGTGAGGGCATTGGCGATGATTGTGCGGGCGAAGTGCATTCCCGGTGAGTGGGCTTGCACCACGGCGGTGTCGCCATAGATGTCGATTACCAGCCCGGGGAGGAAATCACCTTCGCCGTGTACCAATCGGAATGCGTTGTTGTCGGGGCGCATGAGGTTGAGAGCGCGTCTCATGTTGAGCGCCTGTGTGAGCCGTTCCACAAAGAAACTTTCATCAATAGCCCTGTCGGAGAAATCGAGTATTCTCACCGAGATACTTCCAATCTGGTAGTGTCCGTTTCCGATGTGGTCGCCCGAGGCAGAGAACACGCTCACAAGGTCTCCCTCCTCGATGCCATCTTCAATGCGGTGTATTGCCCCGGAGAAAACCCAGGGGTGGAAGCGTTGCAGCGATTCTTCTTTGCCGCGTTTGAGATATATTCGTTTGTAGGTCATTGTCGTGATGTGTTATTTAATGAAAAAACGGTAGATATCGTTTCCATTGGCGTAAATCAGCAAGCCGATGAGGAACACCATACCTGCGACTTGAGCATATTCGAGGAACTTCTGGTTTGGCTCGCGTCGAGTGATTACTTCATAAAGAAGGAACAGCACATGTCCGCCATCGAGAGCCGGAATGGGAAGGATGTTCATAAAGGCGAGTATCACCGAGAGAAATGCGGTGATGTTCCAGAATGCAATCCAGTTCCATGATTCGGGGAATATGCTGCCTATTGCACCAAAGCCTCCGATGCTCTTGGCGCCTTCGGATGTGAATACATATTTAAATTGACCGATGTAACTTGTCAATTTCTCAACCCCCATCTTGCATCCCTGTGGAATTGATTGCAAGAGGGAATATTGCTTGTATTGCACCGGATAGATTTCATTAATGGGGGCGAGTTGGATTCCGATTTTTCCGTTCTCGTTCACTTCGACATCGGCTGTAGCCGGTTTGCCATCGCGGATGAAACCGAGTTGCACTGTCTTACCGCTGTTTTCGGCAAGAGCGCCGGTGAAGCGGGTGAACGACTGTGCTTCGACTCCATTGACCGATGTAATACGGTCGCCTCTCTTGAGCCCTGCGTGGGCGGCACCCTCGCCGTTAATGGCTTGGTTGACTACCACAGGCACCGCAAATGCCATCACTTGTCCGCGTGTCTTTTCTATCTCGCTATTCACTTGGAGAACAAAGTCGCTCGGGAGGTCGATTGCTACGGTGTCGGTGCCGTTGCGCAACACTGTAACCTGTTTCGCACCGATGATGTCGAGCATATTGGTTTCGTGGGTGATAGCCGCACCATCGGCTGTAAGAGGAATGTCACCATCGACAAAACCGGCTTTTTGTGCAGTCTCGCAATACTCCATTCCGAGAGTGGCATCGGTGAAATTGATGTATGCTTCGCCTTGTGTGTAGGCAAGTCCGGAATAGATGATAATAGCGAGGATGAAATTAAACAGCACGCCTGCAACCATCACCAAAAGGCGTTGCCATGCCGGCTTGGAACGAAATTCCCAACTTTTGGCAGGCTGCTTGAGTTGCTCGGTATCCATCGATTCGTCTATCATACCTGCAATCTTCACATATCCGCCCAAAGGTAGCCAACCGATACCATAGGCAGTGTCGCGCCATGTGGGGCGGTAGCCGTCGGCATTAGGGTCCAAACCGTCATCTTTGCGTTTTGGCTTGTAGGTATAGGGGGTGAACCAAGGGTCGAAGAAGAGACAGAATTTTTCAACTTTAATTCCAAAAAAGCGTGCAAAAATGTAGTGACCAAACTCGTGGATGATTACAAGAATGGCAAATGCGAGTATCAACTGAGTTGCTTTGATAAAAAAAGTTTCCATATATGTTTTTATAAATAAGACTCGGCGCGCTTGCGGGCCTCGTCGTTAGTTTCTACTAAATCTGTATAAGTCGGGGCTGAAACGAAAGGTGTTTCGAGCATCGTTTTCTCGACAATGGTAGCAATGTCGATAAATCTGATTTTGTCGTGCAAGAATGCTGCTACAGCCACCTCGTTTGCCGCATTGAGGGCGCAAGGGATGTTGCCGCCGCGCTTGATAGCCTCGAAAGCGAGCCCCAGCATCGGGAACTTGTCGAAATCGGGCGCCTCAAATGTGAGGTTGGCATAGTCGCTCACCTTTAGTTTGGGGCAGTCGCTGTGAAGCCGTTCGGGGAATCCGAGCGCATATCTAATGGGAAGGTGCATATCCGGGAGCCCGAGTTGCGCCTTGATAGAGCCATCGACATATTCCACCATCGAGTGGATGATGCTTTGAGGATGCACTACCACCTCGATGCGGTCGGCATCGACATCAAACAGCCATTTTGCCTCGATAACCTCAAAACCTTTGTTCATCATTGTAGCCGAGTCGATAGTGATTTTGGCACCCATTTTCCAATTCGGGTGGTTGAGGGCGTCGGCTTTTGTTACCAAAGGAAGTTTCTCCTTGGGGAGAGTGCGGAACGGACCTCCCGAGGCGGTGAGGATGATTTTATTGATTTTGTCGTGCTCCTCGCCCACAAGCGATTGGAAAATTGCCGAATGCTCGGAATCCACAGGGTAGATTTTCGATTTCGAGCGAGCAAGCATCCCGGTGATTAGTTCACCGGCAACAACGAGAGTCTCCTTGTTGGCGAGGGCGATTTCCTTATTTTGCTCGATTGCGGCGATTGTGGGTTTCAACCCGCTATATCCCACCATCGCGGTAACCACAGTGTCGATGTCGGAATCGGTAACGGCATCGGCAATAGCGTCGGCACCGCAGGCGGTGGCTATGCCGAGGGGCTCGAGAGCCTCTCGCAGACGGCTGTAGCATTTAGGGTCGGCAATAATCGCCATTTTGGGTCGGTATTTTATCGATTGCTCAATGAGCAAATCCACACTTGTATTGGCAGTGAGAAGAGCGGCACTGAATCGGTCTGGGTACTCCGAAATAATGTCGAGAGTCTGTCGCCCGATAGAGCCTGTACTGCCGAGAATTGCTATATTTTTCACGAATTTATTATCTTTAATAACCAAAATGCAAATTTACTACAAATTAGCCAAAAATCACACACTACACGCCACAATTAGTGCTTCTTAACACCTTAAAATGTAGATATGGGAAGAATGAAAGCGAAAAGCCCTCGTCAGAAGGCAATAAACTTGCGCGGTGCTGCCGGAATGCCGTCGTGCCACAATTCAAATATCACCGAGCCGTCGGCGGGCGCGGTGGCTATGGCTTGCGATGATGCCACTTTCGCTCCGCGTTCGATGAATGTGGCGGCGAGATTGCCGTAGATTGAGATGAATCCGCTCGGGTGTTGGATGATGATGGTTGTACCTTTGGCTGTTTTGGCGCAACTAATCACAGTGCCGTTGTAGATTGCACACACCGGCGCATTGCGAGGCGCAACGATGTGGATTGTGGTGGCATCCTCGTTCTCCTCGGTGATTTTTCCTTGAACCGGAGCGGCAAACACCAGCCCTTCGGCTGCGATAGGTGTGAGCACCGACAGGTTGAAGCGCTCGCGCTCGTCGTATTGCGAGATAAATTCCTTTTCGCGTTGCGATTGAGGAATTAGCGAGTCGGTTGGATAATGCACGGCAGAGGTGTCGCGCACAGAAGTGTCGGGGATGTTGCCGGTGATGATATTGCGGATATTTGAAATGTAGGCTTCATTGGCGGCGACAGCCTTCTCGAGCGAATCGAGGCGGAAAGCGTTCACAATGTTCTCGGTGCGTTGCTCCGATTTAAGGTATCCGGGGAGGAATGTGCGCAGCGGAGTGCTCACAATGATGGTGGAGATGAGGGTGGTAATGGCTGCAATAATCACCGCCAGGGCAATGAACACCTTGCCGCGAGTGAGCTTGACGCTCCACAATTCGTTGAGCGTGTTTTCGCTTTGAAACGACAGCCGATAGCGCCGCTTAATCTTATGCTTGGATATTGAATTGTCGTTGATAAATTTCATCAATGCGAAATTAAGACAAATCTATGTAATATGCAATAAAATGGAGAGAAAATAGAACATTCGGCAGCAAAAAAAATTAATAAGGAAATCTGCTGTTTTGGGAGGAAAAACGTGGGAATTAAAGCAGTTGGCTTACAGATTACACATTTTGCGGCTGCAAGTGTTATAAAAGCGCAACAAGCCCGCTTGCAAATCGAAAAATAGAGATGAAAAAAGTTGGTAAAAAATTAGTTTTAAAAATAAAAATGGTTTATATTTGCATTGTGTTATCAAACAGGCTATCTGTCAAAATGCCATAAAAGACAATTTCGACGAAGCTATATTGATTGCCGATTTGCCTTGAAAAGCACAGTAACAGGCTTGTTTGATGACAAAAAGACACGATTTGAGAAAATTACAATTAACTTTTCAATACCTTTAATATTCTATTGACATGAAAGTAGAAGAAATTTTAAGAGATTTGGAAGCAAAGCACCCCGGCGAAAAGGAGTATTTGCAAGCAGTGAAAGAAGTGTTGCTTTCGGTTCAAGATGTTTACAATCAGCATCCCGAATTCGAGAAAAACAAGATAATCGAGCGCATGGTTGAGCCCGATCGTATCTTCACATTCCGCGTCAACTGGCTTGACGACAAAGGTGAAGTTCAAACCAATATCGGTTACCGTGTGCAATTCAACAACGCTATCGGTCCCTACAAGGGCGGTATCCGTTTCCACGCATCGGTAAACCTCTCAATCCTCAAGTTCCTTGGTTTTGAGCAAACTTTCAAAAACGCACTCACCACACTCCCTATGGGCGGTGGCAAAGGTGGTAGCGACTTCTCGCCACGCGGCAAGAGCGACCGTGAAATCATGCGTTTCTGCCAGGCATTCATTCTCGAATTGTGGCGTAATCTCGGTCCCGACCGCGATGTTCCCGCAGGCGATATCGGTGTAGGTGGTCGTGAAGTTGGCTACATGTTTGGTATGTACAAGAAACTCGCTCAAGAGCACACCGGAACATTCACCGGCAAAGGCCTTGAATTTGGCGGCTCGAAGATTCGTCCCGAGGCAACCGGTTTCGGCGCATGCTATTTCGTTCAAAATATGCTCAAGACCAAAGGCGAGACATTCGAGGGCAAGACAGTTGCAATCTCCGGTTTCGGCAACGTGGCTTGGGGCGCTGCAACAAAAGCAACCCAACTTGGTGCCAAGGTTGTAACAATCTCCGGTCCCGACGGTTATGTTTATGACCCCGATGGTATCTCAGGCGAGAAAATCGACTACATGCTTCAACTTCGCGCTTCCGGCGAAGATATCGTAGCTCCTTATGCTGAGAAATATCCCAATGCAAAATTCTTCCCCGGGCGTCGTCCTTGGGAGGTTAAGGTGGATATCGCAATGCCATGTGCCACTCAAAACGAAGTGGGCAAGGAAGATGCCGAAAACCTCGTGAAGAACAACGTGCTCTGTGTGGGCGAAGTTTCCAACATGGGTTGCACTCCCGAGGCTATCGACACATTCATTGCCGCCAAAGTAATGTATGGTCCTGGTAAGGCTGTCAATGCCGGTGGTGTTGCCACTTCGGGTCTCGAAATGAGCCAGAACGCAATGCACCTCTCTTGGAGCGAAGCCGAAGTTGACGAAAAACTTCATGGCATCATGAACGACATCCACACTCAATGTGTGAAATACGGTACAGAAGCCGATGGTTACATCAACTATATGAAAGGCGCCAACATCGCGGGCTTTATGAAAGTGGCTAACGCAATGATGGGACAAGGCGTAATCTAAAATTACTCAACCTGTATAAAAACGGCGGGCTGTCCACTCAAGGGCAGCCCGTTTTTTCGGTGATTATTCTAAATTGAAGCCTTGCGATACAGCACGCAAGCGATGATTATGAATATGAAATTGGGTATCCACATAGCCACAAACGGGGATGTATATCCCGAGAACGCAAAAGTGGCAGTTACCTTGGAGAACAGGATGTAACTGAAACTCAAACCGAGTCCGATACCGATGTTAACACCCATTCCACCACGAACTTTCCGCGAAGAGAGCGACATGCCGATGAGTGTGAGGATAAACGCGGCTGCTGTGTCGGCATAGCGTCGATGCAGTTCGATTTCAAAATTCTTTATGTTGGCAACTCCGCGCGCTTTCTGCTTGTCGATGTATGATTTGAGCGCGGGGAGGGTGAGAGTTTCCTGGTCGTTGACCGAAATAAGGAAATCGCGCGGCTCTATTGCTATGATTGTGTCGAGATTGTTGCCCGAGCGCGTTGTCTCTCTCATACCGTCGAAGTCTCGAATCATATAGTCGCGGGCTGTCCATCGATACAAGGTGTCATATTTTATCGAGTAGGCGGTGAGGCGCGACTTGAGCATCTTCCCTTCAAACTTGTCGAGCGAGAAATTGTATCCGGTGCGGTTGTAGTTGTCGAAACGCGACATGTAGGCAATCACCCCGGGGCTCACTTGCAACTGGATGTTGGAGCCATAGTCCACTTTCTTGTTTTTCACATATTTATTGGTGTAGGCAATACGCTTCACATTGGCGGGCGGAATCACATAGGCGCTGAGCACGAATGTAAACGACGCTATTATTGCCGCTGCCACCATATACGGGATGAGCAGTCGCTTGAAACTTATGCCACTTGATAGGATAGCAATGATTTCGGAGTTGTCTGCCATCTTGGAGGTGAAAAATATCACCGAAATAAATGTGAATAGCGGACTGAATTGGTTGGCAAAATATGGGAGGAAGTTCCAGAAGTAATCGAATATGGTCTCTTTGAGCGGAGCCTCCATCATTGCGTCGAGTTTCTCGTTGATGTCAAAAACCACTACGATGGTGAGCAAGAGCAGAATAGAGAATACGTAAGTGCCGAGAAACTTGCGTATGATATAAAGGTCGAGGATTTTAATCCTCGGCAATTCCTTGCTTAGCCCCAATTTGCCTGCCAAGCCGGTGATGCGTTCCTTTATTTTGGCAAAAATGCCTTTGAAGTTCATTCTACAGTCTTCTTGTTACGTTTTCAACCATTTGAGTCTTCCAAGCCTTGAAATCCCCATCGATGATGTGCTTTCGCGCCTCTTTCACGAGCCACAGGTAGAAGGCGAGGTTGTGAATCGATGCTATCTGCATGGCAAGCAATTCTTGCGATACAAAGAGGTGGCGCAGATAGGCGCGTGAATACACCTCATCTACAATCGAAGCCCCACCCTCGTTGATAGGGGAGAAGTCGTCTGCCCATTTCTTGTTGCGCATGTTCATGATGCCGTTTCGGGTGAAGAGCATACCATTGCGCCCGTTTCGTGTCGGCATCACGCAATCCATCATATCCACACCGCGGTCGATAGCCTCTAAGATATTGGCAGGAGTTCCCACACCCATCAGGTAGCGAGGCTTGTCGGTGGGAAGGATGTCGTTTACCACCTCAATCATCTCATACATTTTCTCGGTAGGCTCGCCCACTGCGAGTCCGCCAATGGCATTTCCGTCAGCCCCGAGGTCGGCGACAAATTTTGCCGATTCGGTGCGCAGGTCGTGATACACGCACCCTTGCACTATTGGGAAAAACGATTGTTTGTAGCCATATTTGGGTTCGGTGGCATTGAAATGCTCCCATCCGCGTTTTAGCCAACGGAGGGTGAGCGCGAGCGACTTCTTGGCGTAGTCGTATTCGCTATCGCCGGGAGGACACTCGTCGAGCGCCATCATTATGTCGGCACCTATCGAGCGTTGTATATCCACAACCCCCTCGGGTGTAAACAGGTGCTTGCTGCCATCGATGTGGGAGCGGAAATATGCTCCTTCCTCTTTGAGTTTGCGGTTTGCAGAGAGCGAAAACACTTGAAATCCGCCACTATCGGTGAGCATCGGACCGTTCCAGCTGTTAAACTTCTGTATCCCGCCTGCTTTTTCGAGGATTTCTATTCCCGGGCGGAGATAAAGGTGATAGGTGTTGCCGAGAATAATCTGAGCTTTTATGTCGTTGCGCAATTCAAAGGCGTGCACCCCTTTAACCGAGCCGACTGTGCCAACAGGCATAAAAATCGGCGTTTCTATGACACCGTGGTCGGTGGTGATTACACCCGCCCTCGCTGCGCTATTGCTATCTGTTGCTGTAAGTTTAAATTCCATAATGCGTATTTGGGTGCAAAGTTAGTGAAAAACGAGGGCAAAATCAAAGCATTTGGGGCATTGCTTCGATATTTATGACATTTTTTATCCAAAACTGATAATTTGTCATAATTTCGATACACCAAACATCACTTGCGGGGATGCAAAGCGGTTTGGCACGATGTTTGCGAACTATTGGGTGTGCGACTTGTTATAATCGCAAGACAAAATAGAAACAAAACAAATAACTAAATAGTATGAATTTCAACAATTTTACAATCAAATCGCAGGAAGTGGTTCAAAAGGCATTGCAGATGTGCCAACAGAACCGCAATCAGGCAATCGAACCTGTGCACCTGTTGAAATCGGTGATTGATGTTGGCGAATCGGTAACCAACTTCATCTTCCAGAAACTCGGTGCAAATGCGGGGTTGATTGCAAGTGAAGTGGATAAGCAAATTGCCATGCTTCCCAAGGTGAGCGGTGGCGGTGATGCTTATTTGAGCCGAGAATCCAACGATGTAATGCAGAGTGCGCTCGATTACTCAAAGAAACTCGGTGATGAATATGTTACCATTGAGGCTTTGCTCATGGCTTTGTTCCTTGTCAACAGCCCTGCCTCGACAATCCTCAAGGACGCCGGTGTGGGTGAGCGCGAACTTGAGATGGCTTTAAACGAGTTGCGCAAGGGGAAGAAAGCAACCGACCAAAGTGCCGAAGATACCTATCAGGCTTTGAGCAAATACTCTATCAACCTCAACGAGCGCGCTCGCGAAGGCAAACTCGACCCCGTTATCGGGCGTGATGATGAAATCCGTCGCGTGCTCCAGATTCTGAGCCGACGCACCAAAAACAACCCGATGCTTATCGGTGAGCCTGGTGTGGGTAAAACCGCTATTGCCGAAGGACTTGCCCAGCGTATCGTGAGGGGCGATGTGCCGGAAAACCTTAAGAGCAAGCAGGTGTATTCTCTCGACATGGGCGCACTTGTTGCCGGCGCAAAATATAAGGGTGAATTTGAGGAGCGATTGAAGGCTGTGGTAAATGAGGTTATCAGCTCCGATGGCGAGATTATCCTCTTTATCGATGAAATCCACACTCTTGTGGGCGCAGGAAAGGGCGAAGGCGCCATGGATGCCGCCAATATTCTCAAGCCTGCACTTGCCCGCGGTGAGTTGAGGAGTATCGGTGCTACCACTCTCGACGAGTATCAAAAATATTTCGAGAAAGATAAGGCGCTCGAACGTCGTTTCCAGAAGGTTATGATCGATGAGCCTGACGAACTCAGTGCGATTGCAATCTTGCGCGGATTGAAGGAACGCTATGAGAATCACCACAAGGTGAGAATCAAAGATGAGGCTATCATTGCCGCCGTTCAACTTTCGGAACGATACATCACCGACCGTTTCCTCCCCGATAAGGCTATCGACCTTATCGATGAGGCTGCCGCCAAATTAAGGCTCGAAATCGACTCCCTCCCGCAGGTGCTCGACGAGGTGATGCGCAAAATCGCCCAACTCGAAATCGAGCGCGAGGCTATCAAGCGCGAAGGCGATGAGCAAAAAATCAAGCAGCTCGAGAAGGAACTTGCCGACCTCCGCGATGAGGAAAAGGCTTATCGCGCCAAATGGCAAGCCGAAAAGACCGAAATCAATAAGATTCAACAAAACAAGATTGATATCGAGCGACTTAATTTTGAGGCTGAACGTGCCGAGCGCGATGGCGACTATGCCCGCGTGGCTGAAATCCGTTACTCCAAAATCAAACAAAAGGAGGACGAGAATAAAGCCATTCAAGAGCGGTTGCACACTATGCAAGGCGATAGTGCTATGATAAAAGAGGAGGTGGATAGCGATGATATCGCTGCAATCGTGTCGCGTTGGACCGGTATCCCGGTTACCAAGATGGTTCAGAGCGAAAAGGACAAACTCCTCCATCTCGAGGAAGAACTCCACAAGAGAGTGGTGGGGCAAGACGATGCTATTGCCGCTATTGCCGATGCCGTGCGTCGTAGCCGCGCCGGGCCTAACGACCCCCGACGTCCTATCGGTTCATTTA
>SFER01000053.1 GCA_004557195.1 Bacteroidales bacterium
ATACAACTGTTTCTGACGAACTTTCTTATGACGATAAGAAAACTTCACACGCAAAAAAAAGTGACTTTGCTGAAACTGACGACAGAAGAATCCATACCATAAGAATCAGTGATAAGTTAATTTAAGCGCACTAACAATAGTATATACAAAATAAATAGTTAAACTATGTTATTTTATGGGGCGAATACAAGTCTGCATGTGCAATCAGAAATCGTAATGGTGAGAATGTTTCACTTCATTCCAAGATATTGCAATTTGCGTGCCAGATGGTGGAGTGGGGTGTTTAAGTTTGTTAAAAATCGGGGTGGGGTGTAACTTTTTGGAGGCGGATTGCGTCTAATAGGAAAAATGCTATTGATATGAAACTGAAAATTGCTTTATTATTTATTGCTGCGCTGCTTGCATGCGGCAGCGTGAGTGCGCATAACGAGGGTGGTTACCGCTACGATGCTCCACGCAATGAGTTGAGAATGAGTGATGCAAGGTTTGAAAGGCTTGTCGAACTTGTGAAGAGTGAGTCGTTTGATAGCGGCAAACTCAAAATCATCGAGGCAGCTTCGCTCGGCGGGTTCTTCAGTTGCCGCCAGGCTGCCGATTTGCTCAAGTTGTTCAGTTTTTCGAGCGAGAAGAAGAATGCGCTTCGCCTTATCGCGCCATCGATAGTGGGGCTTTATGGAATCGACCAACTCATAGAGCAGTTCTCTTTCACTTCCGACAAGGAGGAGGCGCTTCGCATCCTTGGGGTGCCTGTGCGCTAATAATCCTTTGCGATAATACGCATAAATATGCATATCGGGCTTGGTAATTGCAAGATTATCGGCTTGGTATGCTTAATTTTATTTAAAATGGGGGCATTTCGTCGAGTTGCTTGGTGTTATTTCGGGGTAAAAAATTATATTTGCAAATTATTATAAGAGTGCAATAATTGCATTTGTCTTATATTCACCACTAAAGAATAAAAAAAACTAATTGAGTTATGAAAAAATCGGTTTTGTTGCTTTGCCTTGCTCTATCGGCATTGATAGTGTTCCCGGCAGGGGCGAAGAAGAAAAAAGAAGAGAAGAAACCTGCTCCGGTTGTGCTCACCGGCGCCGCTAAAGATAGCGCAGACTATAAGAAAGCACTAAAGGATTTCAAGGCGACGAAGGGCTTGTTTACCGTTCACACCAAGAAAACCGGCGAGGTGTATTTCGAAATCCCCGATTCCGCCTTTGCTCATTCCTATTTGCTCACCAACCGCATTGCCGGGTTGAGCGATACTCACGATTTTGTCGCCGGGCAGATGGCTACTACACCGATGCTTTTCACTCTATCGAAAGATGAGAATAAAGTGTATCTTCATCTCACACAGACCAATGCCGTGGTTCCCGATGGCGACCCCATCAAGCCGGCTTTCGACCGTAATTTCCTTAACCCGATACTCAAAGGCTTCAAGATTGTGGCTCGCCGCACAGGCTGTGTGGTAATCGATGTTACAAGTTTCTTTGGCTCCGATGAGAAGAGCATAAGCCCGATACGCCCCGACAGCCCGCTCGCCACTTTGTTTGGCGGCGGTGGTAATCTCAAAGGCACCTTCAACGCCGGTGCGTCGGCTATCTCGGAGGTGAAAGCATTTCCACGCAACATCGAGGTGAAATCGGTGCTTTCCTACACAATAACCAAACCAATCGAACGTCCCTACACGGTGAATATGCACCGCTCGGTGGTGCTGCTCCCCGACGACCCGATGCCTTCGCGCCTGCAGGACAATCGCGTGGGGTTCTTTAGTTCCGACCGTCGTCTTTTCTCCACTGCCATCGACAAGGTGGATAGATATTCCATCATACACCGTTGGCGCCTCGAGCCGAAAGACGAGGAGCGCGATGCCTATTTTGCCGGCACTCTCGTGGAGCCGAAGAAGAAAATCGTGTTCTACGTGGATAGCGCATTCCCCGAGAAGTGGCGCGGTGCCGTGAAAGAAGGCGTTGAATATTGGAACAAGGCATTTGAGGCTGCCGGATTCAAAAACGCTATCGAGGCGCGCGATTATCCCAAGAACGACCCCGATTTCGACCCCGACGATGCCCGTTACAGCTGCATCAAATATTGCGTAACCACCACCGCCAACGCTATGGGTCCCAGTTATTACGACCCGCGCACCGGCGAGATTCTTGTTGCCGATGTGATATGGTATCACAACATCTTGTCGCTCGTGCACAACTGGAAATTTGTGCAGACCGGCGCTGTTGATCCCCGCGTGCGCACCAATGTCTTCGACGACAAGGTGATGTATGAGGCACTCACCTACGTTGCTGCCCACGAGGTGGGGCACACTCTCGGCTTGATGCACAACATGGGCGCAAGCTACGCATTCACAATCGAAAACCTGCGCGACCCGCAGTTCACACAGAAATATGGCACCACACCGAGCATCATGGACTATGCCCGCAACAACTTTGTAGCACAGCCGGGCGACTATGAGCGCGGCGTGCGTCTCACTCCTCCCGACCTCGGTGTGTATGATATCCATGCCATACGTTGGGGATACCGTCTCATCCCAGGTGCCAAAACCATGGAGGACGAAAAGCCCACTCTCGACAAGTGGATTCGCGAGAAAGACGGCGACCCGATGTTTGAATTTGGCGCACAGCAGATGCTCGGCATCATCGACCCCACCGACCAAACCGAAGACCTCTCCAACGACCACATGCGTGCCGGCGACATGGCTTTCTCCAATCTTAAAATAGTGATGGACAGCCTCGAAGCATGGACCATGGAGCGTGGCGAGAACTACGACAATGTCGTGGATATGTATCACGCCGTGCACAAGCAGTACATCCGCCACATCGGTCATGTGATGGCTTATATCGGCGGCTTGCAGTTTAAGGAGGTGCGCCAAGGCTTCAACGATGGCAAGGCTAAGACATATATCGGCAAAGCGAAAACTCGCGAGGCTGTGAAATGGCTTCTCAACCAGTTGCGCACCAATTCGTGGCTCGAAAAGAAAAACATCCTCGACAAGGAAGAGGTGCTCACCGAGTGGAAACCCAAACTCGAGCGCAATGTCATTGCCTGCCTGTTCAATTCCCGCAATCTCCAAGGAATAAAAGACGGCTACATCTTCCAGCCCGAAGACTGCTTCTCGCTCTATGACTATATGGACTACGCCTACAACGAGGTGTTTGCAGCCACTATTGCGGGACGCAGCCTCAACGACACCGAGCGCAATATCCAAAACTATGCCATAACCGTGTTTATGGCAGGTAGCGGCTTGCAGCCCGCTGCGGCAAAGAAAAGCGGCAAATTTGCCATGGGCGAGATAGACGAGGATTATTACGACATGATGTTCGACATTTCCGCTCCGGCAATCCCCTGCAATCACACAGAGTGCATCCACTCTGCCGAGGGGCGCGACAGTTTCTACCGCATCGTCTTCGGCTTGCCCACACTCCCGGCAAGTGAACTAAATCCGGTGATGATTGGTTATCTTAAGAAAGCTCTCACCATGTATCGCGCCAAGAGATACACCGGCGACAAAGCGACACGCGATTTCTACGAATACCAGATTTTGCGCATCGACAACCTCTTGAACAAAAGAAATAACTAACAAATATCTTAGATGAAACATCTCCTTATATTAATACTGACTCTCGCAACGGCGTTGCAGGTGATGGCGCAGGAACAGAAGCGCTACATCATCGGCACCGTTACCGACGAGAAAGGGGAGCCGGTGATTGGCGCCACAATCCGCACCGAAAACGGCAAAAGCAGCGCCGTTACCGACATCGATGGCAAATTCTCCATTGCCGTCGCCCCCGGAGAAGTAACTCTCGTGGCTGAATATTTCGGCTATATGCCCAAAACCACCGTCGTAAAGCCATCGATTAAGACATTGATTCTGTCGATGCTTCCCGACAACAAAACCCTCGATGAGGTGGTGGTAGTGGGCTACGGTACACAAAAGAAATCCGCACTCACATCCTCGGTCGAGGTAATCAAGAGCGAAGACCTATTGCGTGTCCCGGCGATGAATATCGACGAGCAACTCGGCGGACAGGTTGCCGGTATGGGTGTAATGGTGCAAACCGGCGACCCGAGTAGCAACAAAGAGGCAGATATCCGCATCCGCGGTATCAACGGTGCGCCGTTGTTGGTAATCGATGGTGTGCCCCGATTCGGCACCAACACTTCGGATGGCGAAACTCGCCTTAGCGACCTAAACCCCGATGATATTGAGAGCATTTCTATCCTCAAAGACGCCGCCGCGTCGGCTGTGTATGGTGCCCGTGCCGCCAACGGTGTCATCCTTGTGCAAACCAAGCGCGGAAAAGACGAAGGGCGCGTGAGAGTGAACTATCGCGGTCAAGCCAACCTCCAGGAGGCTACCTACCTGCCCAAATTCCTCAACGCATACCAGTTTGCCGAGCTTTACAACCGTGCCGTAGATGCCAGCGGTAGCGATGTATATACCAAATACGACCTCGACAAACTCGGCAGCAACCCCAACCTCTATGGCGATGAGAATATGCTCGACTATCTCAACAAATATGGCTACTCGACACGCCACTCGCTTTCCGTCTCGGGCGGTAACAAGTTTGTGAAGTTCCTCATCTCGGGCGGTTATGCTTCCACTCAAGGACTTTATTCGAGCGTGGGGCGCGACCGCTATAACTACGCGTTGAAACTCGATGCCAATATCATCAAGGGGCTCACATTCTCGGTGGATATCAACGGTACTATCTCGAGCAACCAGAACTCCAGTTACAGCACAATCGACGCCGCCTATTCATATTCTCCGCTTCAGGTGCTCCGCTACACCGACGGCAACCTCGCCAGCATCTCGGGTAGCAACCCGCTAATCGCTGTCGAAGGGCTTGGCGGATACAACAAGTACAAAACCAACTACCTCACACTGAGCGGTACTCTAAGATATGAAATCCCCAAAATCGATGGACTTTCGGTGTATTTGAAAGCCACTATGGATATGAACAAGGCTGTTACAACCAAGTTCAGCAAGCCGGTGGCTTTGTATCTCTACGACGAACTCACAAACACCACTTCGATTGATTCCAAAACGGTTTATCCCAACGCCAAAATCACCATGTCGCAGCTCGACCAGCACATCGACAACAAGTTGATTGAGTTTGGCATCAACTATAACCACACATTTGCCGAGAAGCACAATGTGGGTGCTACAGCGGTGTTCAACTATCAAGACTACCGCAACAATTCGCTACAAGCCACCAACAACAACATGCCGGGCGAGTATCCCGAAATCATTGGAACAGCCACCGACAGCAAGGTAACCGGCAATGAAACCTACAGCGAGCGCGCATCGGCTATCGGTCGTGTGAACTACGGCTTCGACAACCGCTATTTCACCGAATTTAGTTTCCGTGTCGATGGCTCCACCAAGTTTGCCCCCGGAAACCGCTGGGGTTTCTTCCCCACAGTGTCGGCATCGTGGGTAATCTCCAATGAACCGTTCTTCAAGAAGTGGAATCAGAAGGTGGTTTCGCAAGCCAAGTTGCGTGCAAGCACCGGATGGCTTGGCGACGATGGCAGTGTGGGCGATTACGCCTATCTCATGAACTATATGTTCTCCGCAAATGCCGGATACAACATCGGCGGCATCTTCAGTCCCGGTATTATGATTAGCACCGGCGACTATCCCAATGAAAACCTCAAATGGGGCAAGAGCCACGACTATAATATCGCCGCCGACCTCGGTTTCTGGGACAATCGCTTACAGGCTACTTTTGAATACTATTGGCGCTATCGCACCAATATGATTACCACTGCGCCTTCCTACCTCTATCCCCCTTCGACAGGCACCGATGGCGTCGTGCCGAGCCTCAACTTCGGCAAGGTGAAGGCTTGGGGATGGGATTTATCCATTTCTCACATCAACACCGTGGGGAAGGTGAAATACAATGTAACTTTCAACATCGCCAAGACACAAGACAAGGTGCTTGACTATGGCGATGAGTCGTCGGTTTCCGAGACACAACGCCGTGTGGGGCACAGTTCGATGGTGTGGAGCGTGTATGAGGCTGCCGGACTCTTCCAAAGTTATGAGGAGATTGAAAACTGGAGCGTTGACCAGGACGGACAAGGCAACGGCACTCTCGCTCCCGGTGATATCAAGTATCTCGACCAGGATGGTAACGGTGTGCTCACCGAAGCCGACAAGATTTATGTGAAAAATTCTTCCTATCCCGATATCACATACGGTCTCTCTCTCGGCGTGCAATATCGCGGATTCCGCTTCAATGCGCTTTTCCAAGGAGCCGCAGGTTACAATCAGAAACTCAAGGAACTCTACACTCTCGAAAGTAACTCGTTGCAACGCTTCCAGGACTATCACTACACCAACACCTGGACAGAACACAACCCGAATGCCGAGTATCCGCGCATCAAGTTTGCCTCGAAAAACGACAACAACCGCCTCGAGAGCACATATTGGATAAGAAAATGTAACTATCTGCGCCTCAAATCGCTCTCGTTGGGCTACTCGGTGCCCAAGGAAGTGCTTTCCAAGGCTCACATCTCGTCGCTCGACATCAACCTCACCGCAGGCAACCTCTTCACATTGTCGTCGCTCGACAATATGGATCCTGAGTCGTTGCGCGGTTATCCATTGTCGCGTTCTTATGGTTTGTCTTTGAATTTCGGTTTCTAAAATATTGTATCTCTATGAAAATGAATAAAATAAGATATATTCTTCTCCCGGTTGCCGCAGTGGTGATGCTCACAGCTGCTACCGGTTGCGACGACTTGTTCCGCGAGAAGCCAAACGACAAATTGTCGGAAGAGGTAATCTGGAGCAGCGAATTGCTCCTCGATGAATACACCATGAGTTGGTATCGCAACATGGATAATGGCTTCTCCACCTTTGTTACAACATTGATGAAGGGATTGGGGCGCGAATATGAACCCTGGTACACCGACCAGCTCACTGTGAGCCGAAGCGACTGGTATCAAGGCGACTATGGCGACATCCTCAAGAGCAGCCAGCAAGAAATCACCAACCGCGGACGCAGCATGTGGCTGAAATACTACACCCAGATTCGCAGCATCAACCGTCTCCTCGAGAACGAGGGCGAAATTCCCGATGGCGCGCACAAGAATCGCATCCTCGGCGAGGCTCACTTCTTCCGTGCCTACTATTATTATCTGTTGCTCCGCATGTATGGAGGTCCGCTTCTCCTCAAGCGCACCTACGAGCCTATCGACGAGCCCGAGACCAAATTCCCGCGTGCCTCGTTCGAGGAAACGGTCAATTTTATTGTCGAGGAAGCCAACCTTGCGGCGACATATCTCGACAACAAGACCACTTCGGACAACGCAGGTCGCCCCTGCAAGGGCACTTGCTACGTTCTCGCCGGAAAGGCATATTTCTGGGCTTCGGGCGCGCATTTCCAGAATGTCGATGAGGCTACTCCCTGGCTCGGATTCTCCGACAACCGCATCGAGGCTATGCTCCGCGCTGCCGAGAGGGAATACGACAAGGCTCGCGACCTCAATATCTATTCCTTGATGCCTGTCAAGGGCACCACTAAGGATGAGATTGTTGCCGGTTACCGCGAGATTTTCCTCACCAAAAACAGTTGCGAGTCGATTTGGGAAGTGCAACATGCCGACGATGGCGATTTCTCCACCAAGAATGGTCATAAACTCGACCGCGAGTCGGCTTCGCCATATTTCGGTGGCACTACCTGCGCCTATGTTCCCACTCAAAACAATGTGGATGAATACTTCACCATCAACGGCAAGAGCATCAAGGAAGATGCCTCCTACGATGCCAACAACCCTTATGACAACCGCGACTATCGTTTCTATGCCAATGTGCTTTACGATGGCGCTATGTGGAACGGCCATGTGATGGACATCCACTACACTCGCCAAGATGGTGTGGATATCGCCGGTGAAGATCTCCAGGTGTATGGCTCATCCACAACAGCCTGTGTTACCCGCACAGGATACTATCTCGCAAAATTCCGTCGCGAAACACAAAAAATCGACAACGACGACACCTATGCAAGTTCGCAGAACTGCATTATCTGGCGCTGGGCTGAAATTCTCCTCGATTATGCCGAAATCTACTATCAAACCGGTCGCGAAGGTGAGGCAATGGCTATGCTCAACGCAATCCGCGAGCGTGTGCACATGCCGCTCTACACTTCCGTAACCTTTGAGCAGATAAAGCAGGAGCGCAGAGTGGAACTCGCTTTCGAGAAGTCGATATATTGGGATTTGCTTCGCTACAACGATGCTGAGCGCGCCATGACCGGCCGCACCAATCCTCTTTACGGAGTGAAAATCGTGAAGAACGAGGATGGCACCGTCTCTCGCCAGCAAGTGGTTGTGAACGGACGCAACACAGTGGTGCGTTATTTCCGTGCCCGCCAATATTATTGGCCTATTGCATGGGACGATGTCCGCTACCACGGAGTAGAGCAGAACCCCGAATGGCTTGAAATGTAAAATCTTCATGCGGGGGTGTCTCCCGTGCCCCCGCATTATAACTTTTTAATTATATAACCAAACTTTTATATTATGAAAAAATCATTACTCATTCTCTCTGCACTTTTTGCTACAATGGCAATAAATGCGCAATCTACAGCAAATTATTTCCCTGCATCGGAAGTTGATGCCGATGGATGGCTCTGGTTCGACAATCAGACAATTATCGACAAATATGTCGGCTATGAGAATACCGCTATTTTGCTCGCTTCGGCTACATTTGAGCCATACGACGAGCCATACGCAAGCGCTACTGTGAAAGGTGTCGGTATCGACGGTGTGCTCGCTTCCGAGGGTTGCAAAACCGGTGCTATCGTGCTCAATGCTGCAAGTGGTATTATGAAAGAGACAGGTGGCGGCTTCTATATGCACCTCCCTTCTTGTGCCGAATTGTCGTTGTGCCTCTCTTCCGACGCCAAAATGTATCCTTCTCTCAAGGGTGGTCCCGGTGCATTGGAAACTATCGACTGCGGTCTCGTGCGCGGTTTCACTGTGTTCAAACCGTTGGCTTCTGCCGGTGTTTTCACTTGGAGCGGTATGGCAGACCTCGTTCATGGCACCACCGGTCTCACCATTAAATCCGAATCACCTGTTACAGTGTATATCCAAAACGCCAACAGCCACGACCTCTATGTACATGGCATCTATTTGAAGGTGTATGGCGAAGGCGGCGGCGTTGAAGGCGTTGAATCGGACAATAACGCTATCACATTTGCCGGCAACGTGGCTTCTACTGCCGACGCAAGCACTTTCACAGTGTATAATTTCGCCGGTGCCGAAGTGGTAACTGCCTCCGGCTCGCAAATCGACCTTGGCAACCTCTCTCGCGGCGGCTACATCGTTCGCGCTGCCAATGCTTCGGGCGTTTGGGTTAAGAAAGTCATTGTAAAATAATTAAATAGGAGATATGAACCGCTGCTTCATTGCATTATTTGTCTCATTGGTGGGCCTTGTGGCAAGTGCCGCTCAGCAAACCAAAACCAATGTGGTGTGCTTTGTGCGGTTTGCCGATGAGGATGAAACCGTGTTTACCAATACCCCCGAGCATTATGCCACACTCTTCAATGGCGATGGTGAGGAGGTGAATTCGGTTTATTCTTATTTCAAGTGGGTGAGCTACGGCAATCTCGATTGGAAAACCTCATTTTTCCCCTCCCAAGCCGGATCCACTATTGTTGTCTCTTATCAAGACAAGCTTGTGCGCAATGCGCTCCGCCCGAAAAGCGACAGCAACCCCGACGGCTACTCCGGTGGCGACCTCGGCGGCTCTCTTGCCGAGCAGGGGCTGATTCAGCGCGCTTGTGAGTATCTCACTTCGGTGCTCTCGGATGACGACATCACTTTCCTCACCATCGACAACCTCACCGTGGTGTTCAGCGGAAATTCCGAGCGATACAGCAGGGATGGCATTCTGTGGCCACACCAAGACATGATGCGCTGGAAACAGGCTTCTATCAAAGGAAAGCCGGTGTATCGCTATCTCATTGTGTTTGATGCAGGAAACGGATATTCCCAAGGCAAGCCGAAGGCTATCAACACCGGTGTGCTTTGCCACGAGATGTCGCACGCACTTGGCACTTACGACCTTTACACCTCCGACAGTTTCAGCCCGGTGGGTATATGGGATCTTATGAGCAACAATCAAACCGTGCCCCAAGGCATGACTGCCTATATGCGTAGCCGCTACGGAGGCTGGATTCCCGATATCCCCACCATCACCTCCGATGGCATCTATACGCTCAATCCCGTTGGTAGCGACACCCCCGACAATGTGGCATACAAAATTGTGCCCGACGCCACTCGCGGCGAGTATTTCATGCTCGAATATCGCCGCAATATAGGCACATTCGAGAGTTCGCTCCCCGCTTCGGGTCTCCTTTGCTATCGCATCAATCAAGGCGTGTCGAGCAACCTGCAGACCCCCTACGAGGTGTATATCTTCCGCCCCGGAGGAACTGCCCAAAACAACGGCAATGTGGAAAAAGCCGCCTTGTCGTCCGACCTTGGCAACACATCTCTCAATGTGTCATCTTCGCTTTCGGCTGTCTATTACAGCAACGGAGATGCAGTGCCTTTTGCAATCACCGAGGTGGGTCATGCGGGCGAGACGATCTCGTTTCGGGTTACACTCGATGGCTCGGGTGTCGAAGGTGTTGAGGATGGCTACATGAAGCCATATTACAACTCTGCCGGCGGCATCCTGGTAGCCCCCGAAGATGCTCGGGTTGAGGTGTATTCGCTCAATGGAACGCTCTGCATGAAGGGTAGGGATATATCTTCCTTGCCATCGGGCGCCTATCTGGTGCGAGTCTTTGCCAACGGCACCTCCACCACTCTCAAAATCGTGAAATAATCACCAACACACCAAAAGGCTGTCTAATCCCCGTTAGGCAGCCTTTATAATGATCTGCCGAAATCAATCCTTTGAACTTCGGCTGTTTTCCTTTCTCTTTTTGTGCCGCAGCTGGAGAACGGGGTACTTATTTTGCGCAGTTAAATAGTGTTAATATAGTTTTGATGTTCAATGTAATTCACATTAAATGTCCGATTTGTTGTAAATTAGTCCATTAGATGTAAAAAGATTAAAAAAATATTCGTAAATTTGCAGCCTGAAAAATTTTCAACCACCTTTGATACCCTATTTGTTTGGAGTCTCGACAGGTTAGTTCCTTTGAAAAAAATAGAACAATATTATATATTATGAAATTATTACAAGATAAACTTGCAAAGTATCAAGAGCCGCAGAAAGCGAAAGCCGCAGGAATATACCCATATTTCCGCGAAATCTCCAGCGAGCAGGATACAGAAGTTATTATCAATGGCAAGAAGGTCCTCATGTTTGGTTCAAACAGCTATATGGGGCTTACAAACCATCCCAAAGTAAAGGAAGCCGCTATCGAGGCTACAAAGAAATACGGTACAGGTTGTGCCGGCTCACCATTCCTTAATGGTACACTC
>SFER01000054.1 GCA_004557195.1 Bacteroidales bacterium
TCTCTAAGCGCTTGCA
This sequence comes from Bacteroidales bacterium, assembly GCA_004557195.1. Lineage (GTDB taxonomy): Bacteria > Bacteroidota > Bacteroidia > Bacteroidales > Muribaculaceae > W0P31-042. Next base: position 17 of record SFER01000054.1, read on the forward strand.
CAAGTAAAGGAATGGTGTTACCTTTTGCCGCAAAGTTCTTTGGCGATGCGTGTCGAAATAAGATTTTCCTGTCGCCTACGTTGATTGCCCGAGTTGATCCGGTGGTGATATAAGATAAATTCATAGGCACTTGTGTCGATAACCCGACAATATTTGCTGCTGTTGCCCCGGTGGGAAGTATCTCACATCTATCTCTTTGCGCAATCTTCCTCGCAATTTTTTCAAGTGGGATAGGCACAATGCCAAACCTCGAAATCTTGGGTTTGATGTAGATGCCATGCCCTGCTTTTTCAAGGATGCCGTTAATTGTTGCTTCACGCAGAATCTTTCGTATCGTTTCCGCCCCTGCCAAATGCGCATAATCGGCAATGAAGATAATTGAATGAGAGGGACTCTCATCGATTATCTGCATAACCGTATTTTTAACATTTCCTCGTGCTGCGCGATTCATTTAACATTAATTAGTACCGAAATTTCTCAAATATTTCGGTGCAAATATAGTCGTTTATTTTCATAATGCAAAAAATATGCCGAAAAAAATTGTGTCGATCAACGCGCAACCCCCACAAAAGAGAACAAAAAAAGGCTGCACCGAATGGCACAGCCCATAACCATTAATTTTTAAACATCACGAATTCTTTGCACGCTCGATATATTTATCGATATCGATGCGGTAAGAATTTGTAAATTCGGGGTAATCTTTCTTGATTGTCTCATACACCTTGGCTTCCTCGGCAAAGTTCTTGAGTTCACGAAGCACGGTTGCTTTCTTCATCATGAACACGGGAGCGTAGATAGCATTGCCGTCGGCAAGCGAGATAGCCTTGTCGTAGGCTTTCACAGCCTCCTCAAATTTTTGGAGGTTAACGAGGCAGTCGCCTTTGAGCGAAGCAGCCGAAGGAGCGAGGATTTCGCTCGAAGTGCTGAAGTCGTCGATGTATTTAATAGCCTCCTCATATTTTCCTTGCTTGTAAAGGAGGATAGCAGCCTCGATAGCGGCGCGGTTACCCGATGCGTTGCTGTATTCGCCGGCAACTTCGACATATTTAGCGAGCGCCAAAGAGTCTTGACCTGCAGCGAGTTCCATATCAGCCTTTGCGATAGCGTCGGAAGCCTTCTGGGCATTAGGATTCTTGATACCATAGATGTAACCGACAATAATAGCAGCGATTGCGAGCACGCCCACCACCGACCAGGTTACAATCTTCTTGTTGTTCTCAACATGTTGTTCAATCGACGAAAGCGAATCATTGAGTTCGTCAATCGAAGTGCGAGTTTCGTTCTTTTTATTAGCCATTTTATAAATAGATAAGATTATTATTTTCACAAATTTGAGTTGCAAAAGTAATAGTTTTTATCCGCATGAGCAAAAAATTGCCCATTTTTTTGCTCTCTCATTGCAATTATCGCCTAAAAAAGCTTTTTAGACGCTCGTTTTATGTTATTTGCGGCAAAATATTTGCTTATTGGCAGATTTAGTATTATCTTTGTAAGGTTTTAGGCAATTATCTATCTTGGCTATTGTCCTGAAGAATATCCCTTGACTATTATAATTATTAACCTATATAATAAAATGAAACGATTCTTATCACTTATTGCTTTGTTGCTGATTGTCGGTTTCTCACAATTGGCGGCTCAAGTTGTTGAGACAAACCCTGCCATCGTTCAGGAAGACTCTCAAGACATCACTATCACATTCTACTCCTCTCGCGGCTCTGCCGGTATGAAAGGCTCTACCAACTGCTATGCCCACACCGGTGTAATCACCACAAAGAGCACCAGCGACAGCGACTGGAAATATGCTCCAAAATGGGGGGACAACAGTGACAAATACAAACTCAAACTTGTGGGAACAAACAAGTTCCGCCTCACTATCCCCGACATCCGCACCTACTACGGCATCACCGACCCCGAAGAGAAGGTGCTCAAACTCGCATTCGTTTTCCGCAACGCCGACTGCAGCAAAGAGGGTAAAAATGAAGATGGCAGCGATATCATGGTGAACGTGTTTGCAAGCGGTCTTGCAATCGACATCACCAGCGACGCTTCCAATGGTATTGTTCCCGCTTCGAAGGGCACTGTAAACTTCACTGTTTCCACTTCTACAGCAGCCAATATCAAACTGTTCCTCAACAGCACTTCTTCCTCTCCTATCGCATCTATCGACAATGCTGCTAAACTCACTACATCATACACCTTCCCCGAAGGCGACTACAACGTGATTGCCCAGGCTGTCGCAGGCGACAAGACTGTTACCTCCGAAACCGTTATCTGCTCCCGCGGCGAGTCTAAAGCGGCTACCGCTCCCAATGCCGAGAAGAAAGGTGTGCAAGTGAATGCTTCGGGCGACGCTACTTTCTATCTCTACGCCCCCGGCAAGACCAATGTGATGCTCATCGGCGAATGGAACGACTACAAGCCCACCAACGCCCAAATGATGAATTACGACGGCAACAAATACTTCTTCACCACGGTGAAAGGTCTCGACATGAATAAGGAATATGCCTACTATTTCCTTGTTGACGACGTTATCACTGTTGCCGACCCATATTCGAAACTCATCCTCGACCCATGGAGCGACAAATACATCAACGAAAAGAGCGAAATCTACCCCAACCTCAAGCCGTTCCCCAACTCTAAGATAGGCAGTTTCCTCATCTCTGTATTCAAGGGCAACCAAGATTCTTATAATTGGGAAGTTGCCGACTTCAAGGCTCCCGCTTCCAAAGACCTTATTATATATGAGATTCTTTTGCGCGACTTCACCGAAAGCAAGAGCCTCAAAGGCGCTATCGAGAAACTCGACTATATCAAGAGCCTCGGCGTTAACGCCATCGAACTCATGCCGGTGTTTGAATTCTCAGGCAACAACTCGTGGGGTTACAACCCGAGTTTCTACTTCGCTCCCGACAAGGCTTACGGTACTCCTAACGACTACAAACTCTTCATCGACGAGTGCCACAAGCGCGGCCTTGCAGTGATTGTCGATGTTGTGTTCAACCACGCTACCGGCGACCACCCATGGTGCAAAATGTACTGGGATGCTTCGACCAACAAGCCTCTTGCCACCAACCCGTTCTTCAATGTTGACGCTCCTCACAACTTCAGCGTGTTCAACGACTGGAAACTCGAGAACGAGGATGTGAAAGCATACTTCTGCGATGTGCTCAAATACTGGATTAAAGAATACAAGGTTGACGGCTACCGCTTCGACCTCGCAAAGGGTCTTGGAGACAGCAATTCTTATGCAAGCGACTACGATGCTTCAAATTACAACTCGTCTCGCCTTGCCACCACAACTCGCTTCACCAACGCTATCAAAGAGGCAAACCCCAACGCAGCGGCTATCTTTGAATACTTTGTTTCATCGAGCGAAGAAGACGCACTTGCCAAAGCGGGCGGTCTCTCTTGGAACAACATGAACAATGCGGGCAAGCAATATGCCGGCGGATACTCTTCAAATAGTTCTTTCGCCGGTGGCAACAACACCGGTCGTGTAAGTTACATCGAAAGCCATGACGAAGAGCGCAACGCATTCTTCCAAAGCGAATATGGCGCCGACGGCGTGAAAGGCAACTTATCGGCATCGATGCGCCGCCTCGGCTCGGAAGCCGCTCTCTACTTCCTCCTACCGGGCGCCAAGATGATTTGGCAATTCGAGGAAATGGGCTATGACATTTCTATCGAGGAAGGTGGCAGAACAGGCGAGAAGCCTCTCCACTGGGAATACCTCGAAAACTCCGACCGCAAGGGTCTTGTTACTTCTTACAGCGAAATCCTCAACATCCGCAAGGTGCTCAACTCAACTCTCTACAACGGTGGCGAATTCTATGTTACAGCAGGCGTTTCCAACTGGGATTCGGGCCGCTTCATCACTGCACGCAACAAAAACACCGGCGTTGAAATGGCTGTTATTGTCAACCCGACATTCGGTAGCAAAACTTTCAACTACACATTTGACAACCCAACCGGCAAATACTACATCAACAGCAAGAGTTACAACACCGACCCGAGCGTAGATTTCAGCGCCGGAAAGGTTACTCTCCCCGGTCACTCCTACGTGGTTATCACCAACAAGGAGATTAGCGGTGTCGAGGATAATATCGCCGATGGCATCAACGCTTCGGTTTCAATCTTCCCCAACCCTGCAGCCGACATCGTGTATGTAGCAGCCGACGACGTGAAGAGCATCGAGGTTTACTCAATCTCCGGTCAATTGGTAGCAGCCAACGAAGGTGAGCAATCTATCAATGTAAGTAACCTCGCCACAGGCAACTACATCGTGAAAATCGCCACCGCCAAGGGCGCATTCTCACAAAAATTAATCAAGAAATAACAATTCAACCACTCTATCTCAAGAACCGGGGTTCGCTGCGAATCCCGGTTCTTTAAATTTAACAATGGAAAATATTCACCACATCACTCAATCACTATTCGACTACATCACGGGCGAGATAATCCCGCGCTACGACAATTTCGACGCCGGGCACCGCCGCGACCACGCAACCACCGTTATCGACGCATCGATGAGCCTCGCAGCATGCTATGACGTGTCGCGCGACATGGTGTTTGCCATCGCAGCCTTTCACGACACCGGACTGTGCCGCGGCAGGGCGCTCCACCACATTCATTCGGCAGAGATTGTGCGCGCCGACAAGCGGCTTCACGAGTGGTTCACACCCGCCGAAATCGAGACAATAGCCGAGGCGGTGTGCGACCACCGCGCCTCCAACACCGGCGAGCCGCGCTCTATCTATGGAAAAATCGTTGCCGAAGCCGACCGCATCATCATTCCCGACACAATCCTGCGCCGCACAATCCAATACGGGCTGTCAAACTACCCCACCCTCTCGCCGGCAGAGCAAATCGCCCGCGCCGAGGCTCATATCATTGAAAAATATGGAGAAAACGGCTACCTTCGCCTCTGGATTCCCGAATCGCCCAACGCCGCCCGATTGGCGGAACTGCGCTCGCTGATTGCCGACACACCACGCCTGCGCGAATGTCTCAAACACATTCTCGCAGAGGAATCAGCCCGTCAAAATTAGTGATTTTTCCTAAAGCCGGAAGGCAATAGGGAGGATACACCTCACAGCCACCTTGTCGTTGCCCATCTTTCCGGCAACCCATTGCGGCATCGCCTTGATGATGCGCATCGCCTCTTCGTTAAGCAACTCGTGGCACCCCTTGATGACACACAAATGCGAGATTGTCCCATCGGGGTTCACCACGAAACTGCACACCACACGTCCTTGAATCTTCTGCTGATAAGCCTCGTAGGGGTATTTGCGGGTGCTGTTGATGAAATTTATCATCTCGCGCTCGCCGCCGGGGAACTGCGGCTGCTCATCCACATAATCACACTCGTATATCACATCGCTTTTCGCGGGGCAGGGAGTTTGGGTGCGAACATTCACACGCTTCACCTGGGCTTCGGTTCCAAGTGCCACAAAAAGCGCAATGGCAATCAATGTGATGCGATACAATCCTTTCATATATCAGTGTGGTTAAGTAATTAAACATTGCAAATATAATCAGCAATTCTGATAAATCGTGCTTTTTCAATCGCATTTTGGTAATGATTAAAATTGTTTATTATATTTTTACAGGTAGGCGCGCAGGTTGTTAACACACCTAAAATATGCCGTTTACACACAATTTAAGTATTTTAAACCGGCGTTGGATATAATACCGAGGCTATTTTCTCGTTATTTAATTATTATGCCCGATGTGTGGCATTGCAATAGGCTGAACAAATGAAAAAGTTTCTGCGACATATATTCCCCGTGGTGGCAATGATTGCCGCTTGTGCATCGGCTGCGAGCGCCGGCGATGGAGGCTATGAGTTTCTCAACATAACCCCCTCGTCTCACGTTTATGCCCTCGGCGGGAGAAACATCTCGCTTGTCGATGACGACATAGCCATGGTGTATCAAAATCCTGCCCTCCTCGGCACCGAAATGCACCTCCAAGCATCGGTGAACTATATGAGATACCTCGGCGGAAGCAATTTCATGGGCGCTGTGTGTGGTTTCAGGCTTCATGAGCGCGGCGCGCTGGCTGTGGGAATACAGTATTTCGGCTACGGCAAGTTTGACCAAACATCTATCGATGGCACTATCGAAGGCTCATTCTCGCCAAACGACATCTCTTTCAGCGTGTCGTATAGCCACGACATCACCGACCGCCTGCGCGGTGGCATCACATTGAAAGGCATTTCCTCGAGTTATGAGGCTTATTCAGCCTTTGCTGTCGCTACCGACCTCGGTATCAACTACTACAACCCCGAAAGCGACCTCTCGCTCTCCCTTGTGTTCACCAATTTGGGTGGACAGCTCAAGAAATTCAACGACACATCGGTGTCGCTCCCCTGGGACCTACGGCTTGGATACACACAGACCCTCTCGTCGGTGCCCATCCGCCTGTCGATTACTGCCCACGACCTCACCAAGTGGAAAATGCCCTACTACAAGAAGCCGGACAACAATATCGAGAACGAGCCATTTGAAATCCACGACTCATTCACTTCCAACCTGTTCCGCCACCTCACATTTGGTGTGGAATACGCCGCGTCGTCGAAGTTCTACCTCGCTCTCGGCTACAGTTACAAGACCCGCAGCGACATGACCACCTATTCGCGCAATTTCCTCTCGGGATTCTCAATCGGCGCCGGAATGCGTGCCAAGATGCTCGGATTCGGCATTGCCCTCGCCCAACCGCACGTGGGAGGCACCACCTTCATGCTCAACCTCAACTGCAACATCGCCGACTTCCTCAACTAGCCCCAAATCCCGGCGCACCCCCACTGACCCCATTTGCCACATTAGCCCTATTGGCTCCCATTAGCCCTATTGGCCCTATTGGTCCTAAATGGCACAACAGTTTGGCGCAGCGAAGCGCCCACCCCTCCGCCACCGGCGGAGACGACGACCAAAGGTGGACATTTCTCCAACCCCGGGAGGTGGTTGGCGCCGTGCGTAACCCCGTATTTCGCCGACCTGGGCGTCGGCGACATGCGGGGACAGCCGATAGGCCCACCCCGGAGGTGGTGGCAGGCTGTCATCGCACAACACAACATTGACACACAGCACAATACAGCACCATGGAGGAAACAACAGCCCCGCACCACCTCCGGGGTGCGATTTTAGTGGAACGTCGCCACCCCCCCCCGCATGTCGCCACGACCCAGCGTGGCGAAATACGGGGCTACGCACGGCTGCAACCCCTCGCGGGGTGGCGAATTACATCGCCTCTCGTCTCTTCGGCACGCAGCAATCCCTGCACAACTTCGTAAGTGCAGGGTCGTTATAATCAGGCACGCCACTTTTGTGGCTTTCCGATGATGCAGCGCGCGACCACTAATGGCGCAGCGAAGCGCCCACCCCTCCGCCACTGGCAGAGACGACGACCAAAGGCGGACATTTCTCCACCCCGGAGGTGGTGGCAGGCTGTCGCTCCACCCAGGCTGTAATCCCCGAAAATCATAGTTAAATTAGGCAAAAACACAAAAATCCGCCAAAAATGCACGAAATCCCACTCCGCACGCTGTAATTTCCAACCGGGGATAAAAGTAAAGGTCGCCAAACGGCGACCTTTACAAGGGTTGTTATTTGAAATCGTTGTTTTATTTTACTGCTTACTTGTATCCTTCTTGCTGAACACGCCTTGGAGAATGTGAGCGATAGGAGTAGCAATGAAGATTGATGCACATGTACCGGTGCATACACCGAGCAACATTGCGCTTGTGAAGCTGCGGATGGTTTCACCACCGAGAATCACGATGCAGAGGAGCACGAGCACTGTACTTACAGATGTCATGATGGTACGAGTGAGGGTGCTGTTGAGCGATTTGTTAAATACCACTTTCTGGTCTTCCTTTGGATAGAGACCGCGCATTTCACGGATACGGTCGAATACCACCACGGTATCGTTAACTTGATAACCGATGATTGTAAGGATTGCCGCGATGAATGTCTGGTCGATTTCCAATGAGAATGGAAGGATACCGTAGAACAATGAGTAGAAGCCGATGATTGTATAGGCTGTGAATGCTACGGCTGCGAGTGCACCAAGTGAGAACGAGAGGTTGTGGAATCGGAGCAAGATGTAGAGTGCCATTGCAAGGAGCGAGAGTGCTACTGCCCAGATTGCGCCCACTGTGATGTCGGCGGCAATCGACGGACCTACTTTCTCGGCAGATTGAACACCAATTGCCTCATTTGATGTTGAGAAGTCGGCTTGCGACATTCCGTTGAGTTCGCTTTCAAGACCTTTGTAAAGTTTCTCCATGATTTCATCGTCGATATTCTCGCTGTCGCTATCATAGTTGGTCGAGATACGCACCTTGGTGTCGTTGTCGATAGTGATTACCGAAACTGCGGCATCGCCGAAGAGAGGTTGGAGTTTGTTTTGGAGTTCGTTGGTCTTAACGGCGTGGTCGAATTGAACGATGTAGTTTCTACCACCGGAGAAGTCGATACCGAGACTGAGGCCGCGAGTGAAGAGCGACACGGTGATAATTGCCACAACGGCAAGTACAACGATAAACGCGGGTTTGCGTTTGCCAATAAAGTCAAACGAAGTATTTTGCCAGAGTTTCTTGGTCAACGATGTGCTGAAGGTAACATTTTTGAATCCGCCGCGGTTCATGATGCCTTCGATGATAAGGCGAGATACAAACACTGCTGTGAAGAATGAGCAGAGGATACCGATAATCAATGTAGTGGCAAAACCTTTGATAGGACCTGTTCCGTAAATCAAGAGGATAAAGCCGGTGATGATTGATGTGAGGTTGGAGTCGAAGATTGCAGAGAATGCGTTCTTGTAACCGTCGGCAACAGCCGATTTAGGATTCTTGCCTGCGCGGAGTTCCTCTTTAGTGCGCTCGAAGATAAGCACGTTGGCATCGACAGCCATACCGAGGGCGAGCACGATACCGGCGATACCCGAGAGGGTGAGCACTGCCTGGAACGATGCGAGGATACCCATTGTGAAGAAGAGGTTGCAGAGGAGGCAGAAGTTAACCACCATACCGGGACCGAAGCCATAAACGCACACCATGAAAATCATAAGGAGCACGAGGGCTACGATAAACGACATGAAGCCGCTTTCGATTGCTGCCTTACCGAGCGAAGGACCGATGATGCTTTCCGACACGATATCTACGCGAGCCACCATCTTACCGCTCTTGAGCACGTTTGCCAAGTCTTTTGCCTCTTCTACCGAGAAGCGACCTGTGATTTGCGAGCGTCCGCCTTCGATTACCGAGTTCACATTAGGATATGAATACACTTGGTCGTCGAGCACGATTGCGATAGGCTTGCCGATATTGTTTTGAGTGATGCGAGCCCAGCGGCGTGAGCCTTCGTCGTTCATCGACATCGACACCACATTGCCTTGGAGGTTATCGAAGTCGCTACTTGCATCTACGATAACATCACCATTGAGAACCGGCTTGCCTGCCGATGTCTTGAGAGCAACGAGAGTGAAGTATTTGCCTTTCTCGTCTTCGGCTTTCACGCTCCAACGAGCCTTGAGGTTGGCAGGAAGTACGCGACGAGCTTCGGCAGAGTTGAGGATTGCGTTAACTGTTGCAGTATCGGTTACAGCGGCAACACCGAGAACACAGCCGTTGCCTGCACCATTGAGGAGCTGCATGAGCGAGCGTCCTGCAGGTTGTGCGGCTGCTGTGTCGGCGGCTGTTGTGTCGGCAACGACCTTGTTAATTGAGTTCTCGCTGAGGAGGCTGAGTTGGTTAGCGAGGTCGTTAACGCTGTATGTTTCATAGAACTCGAGGTTGGCGGTTCCGCGGAGGAGTTTGCGCACACGCTCAGGCTCTTTGATACCCGGAAGTTCGAGAAGGATTTGACCATCGCGCTCCATCTTTTGGATGTTAGGCGAAACAACACCGAAGCGGTCGATACGAGTGCGAAGCACATTGTATGAGTTATCCACCATCGAGTTTACTTCGGCTTTGAGGATAGCCTCAACTTGTTCGTTTGTAGCACCCGGTTGAATCGACTCGATTTTGTCGAAGATTACGGCGAGGCTGCCTTGGGGAGCCAATTTGTTGTATTCCTTGCAGAATGCGCCCACATAGTCGGCTTCGCGCTTGTGGAGCGAGTCGGTAACGGCGAGTGCGCGGTTGAAATTGGCGTCTGTGCTTTGGTGCGACAAAGCCCTCAAGATGTCGGGAACCGAAATCTGGAGAGTTACGTTCATACCACCTTTAAGGTCGAGGCCTAAGCCCACTTCCATCTCACGAGCCTGCTGGAATGTGTAATAACCGAGGTACACTTTTTCCTTGGCGATTGAGTCGATATATGCGTTGTAGAACGATTTGTACTTAGCGTCCGAGGCATCTTCGGTTTTTGCCATCGAAGCCGCATAATCGGCTGCCTTCCCCTCATGATGCTTTGTTACAAATGAGAACGAAAGGTAAAAAGCACAAATCAGAACTAAGAGCGCAGATATCACTCTGATAAATCCTTTAGTTTGCATTGTGTTAAATTGTTGTTTATTTTTAATGTTAATTTTTTTACTTTGAAAATTCGATGATATTTCAGCCTGCAAATATACGGCTTATTTTTCAAGAAATAAAATGAAAACGGCATTTTTGATAATAAAAATGCAATATTGTCAGCCACAAAGGTGAAAATAAGCCCATTTTATCCTTTTTTATTCGCCCGAATCATCTTCTCGCGCAACCACGTTTTTGCTTCCATTTTCTCCTTTTTTATATTTATATGCTTCTCGTGTGGAGTATTTTTGGTGAAGTTTTAGTAACTTTACACCCAAATTTGAATTTTATGACCGGACTTAAATATTCTTTCTATATTTTGGCGGCTGTGGCAGTGGCTCTGCTGCTTCATTCTTGCGCCAGCATGGGCAGACCGAGCGGTGGCCCGCAAGATGTGCTCCCTCCGGTGTTTGTGGGGAGCAAGCCTTCGCCGGGCGCCGTTAATGTGGACGATAGAAAAATCGAAATCTACTTCGACGAACTCGTGGTGCTCAAGGACCAAAACGACAAGGTGGTGGTTTCGCCCGGACAACGCGAGATGCCTGTGATTCGCACCTCGGGGCGCAAAGTGCAGGTGGAGATTCGCGACTCGCTCATCCCCAACACCACCTACACCATCGATTTCAGCGATGCCATCCAGGACAACAACGAAGGGAATCCCATCGACGGCTTCTCTTTTGCATTCTCCACCGGCGAGGTGATCGACACAATGCAGATTTCGGGAATCGTGCTCGATGCGCGCACCCTTGAGCCGCAGCAGAAAGTGCTCGTGGGCGTGCACAGCAATCTCGATGACACCGCATTCACCCACATCCCGCTGGAGCGCATTGCGCGAACCAACGACCGCGGGCAGTTCATTCTGCGCAATCTCAAGCCGGGAAAATATCATCTTTTTGCTCTCAACGATGTCGATCGCGACTATAAA
>SFER01000055.1 GCA_004557195.1 Bacteroidales bacterium
CGCACGAGCGCAAAAGGAGTGTCGTGAGTCATAAGAGTGTTTTTCATAGCTTTTTTTGCGACAAAGATACGGTGGCGGGGAGGGGTGCGCGTGCATATCGCGCCGAAACCGGGAAATTAACCAGGATTTAACTATTGGCGCTGTCGGGGGGCTGGGGGATAGGGCCAATGGGACCAATGGGCTGCGCTGCTCGGCAGCGCTTGATGAGGAGGCCGGGGTGCTCTGCTTCGCAGAGCAGGGCGGACGCTTCGCTGCGCCCGGTTTTGCGCTGCTTTGGCTGCGCTTTGGGGGTGCTTGAGGGATTGTGGGCACAAAAAAATCGATGCCTAAGCATCGATTCCAAATAAACCCTAAAACCTAAAAATTAACCTTTTTCAAAAACTGATTGTCATCTCGACAACCTTGTTTTTTCTAACCTTAAATTTATTACCATGAAAAACACAGTGCAAAGGTATGGATTTTATGTTGTACAACATAATTTTTGAGCAATAAAATGCTTGGAATTAACGATAATTAACAAAAATAGGCGGTTTTTGGGGTGTTTTTTGCCGCCAGTGCACTGCTGCAGAGCAGGGCGGACGCTTCGCTGCGCCGGATGCTCCATAGGGCCAATAGGGCTAATAGGGCCAATAGGCTGTGCTGCTTTGCGCTGGGTGGTGGTGGGGGTTAGTCGAGGCAGCTGCCGTTGGGGCGGACTTGCTGGCCACGGTAGGGCTCGATGTGGATGTTGGCGATTACGGTGCCGAATTTCTTGGCGAGGGCTCGCTCGGTTTCGGAGGCGATGTCGTGCGCCTCGACTATGGTGTCGGATGGATCGACCTTGATGTGGAAGTCGATGATGTAGATGTTGCCGTTTTTGCGGGTGCGGAGGTTGTGGTATGCCTTCACGCCATCGACTCCGGAGATGACTCGCCCGATTTCTTCGTTAACGTGCTCGGGCAGAGAGACTTCGAGGAGCTCTTTCACAGCTGGGATTCCGAGGCGGAATGCCACTATGAGGATAAACACCGAGACGAGTGCGGCGGCGAGGGGGTCGAGGATGCGCCATTGTCCGCCGAGGAAAATCGCTCCGGCGATGCCGACAAGCGTCGCGATACTCGAGAGTGCGTCGCTGCGGTGGTGCCATGCGTTGGCGATAATCGCCATGCTCTCGATGTTGTCGCCCACGCGCTTGGTGTAGCGGAAGAGCCATTCCTTGGCGAGAATCGAGATAAACGCCATAGCGAGAGCGATATAGCCGGGTGCGGGAAGCACCGTGCCGCCCAGCGAAGCCGCGATTTTGGCGACGGAGTCGGCGAGGAGCATCAGTGCGACAATCGCAAGAGCAACAGCGATGAGCATCGTGGCAAAAGTCTCGAATTTGCCGTGTCCGTAGCGGTAGTATTTGTCGATGCCCTTGGCGGTGACGCCGATAAATACGATCACGATGACATCGGTGATGAAATCGCTGAGCGAGTGGATACCATCGGCAATCATAGCGCCCGACCTGCCGATGATGCCGGCGATGATTTTGAGTAGGGCGAGCGCGCCGTTGACGGCAAAACCAATCCAAGTGCATTTTTTAGCCTCACGAGCTCGTTGCTGAAGTTGTTCGGTGGTTAAATGTTCCATAAGCTAAAATTGTGAGGGCAAAATTAGGCAATATGGGAGCAGATAACAAGTAAAATGGGGGAAAATGGTGTAATTTGTAATGGATATAAATTGCGGCGGTGTGGCGCCCGGGGCGTTAGGAGCGGAGGGTGGCGCCGATGTAGTGGGAGAGGACTATCACCGAGACGGCGGCGGTGGCTGCAACCTCGGTAACGGTGCGCAGCGTGATTACCGGTGATGCGAGTTCGGGAATCACTCTGCTCCAGCAGATTAGGCACGCGATAGCCGCCAGGGCGTAGGTGAGTCGGAGCACCCACGAGTAGCGGGGCTTGCGATCGGGGAGACGATGCAGCACGTTGGCAGTGAACCACGGATGCTGAGCCGGAGCCGGAGCATTCTTGCTGAGAAATTGCTTGAGAGAGTCGTTTTTATCTGTTTTCATAATCGGATGCAAAGATATAAATAATTGGTTGTAAATTAAAGATATTTATCCTTGAGAACCGTTTCGAGTTTGGTGCGGGCACGCGAAATGTGCGATTTCACAGTGCCTTGAGGCATCCCGGTGGCGTCGGCAATCTCCTTGATAGGTAGGTCGTTGATGAAAAACATGGTAGCCACCGAGCGTTCGGCAGGGGAGAGAGTTGCGAAAGCCGTTTTGATGTCGAGAGAAGCCTCGACGCCACCGGCGGTGTTCACCGAGTCGATGTCGGGAGGCGATTCCAGGTCGCTCACCGGCATCTCGCGACGGCGATACTCGTAGAAAACATTGTAGCCAATCTTGTAGAGCCATGTGCGGAAACGCGCCAGCCCTTTGAAGCTGCGAATGTTGAGGAACGCCTTCACGAAAGTGTCTTGAGCGAGGTCTTCGCTCAGGGGCACATCGCCGAGAGTGAGATTGAGGAAAAAGCGCCGCATTTCGGGCTGATAGGCATCGACCAATTTCCCGAATGCGTCCCGATTGTCGAAAAGGACGCATTGGGAAATAAGTTTCATTTCTTCAATCTTTCCAATCATTGTAGATGGAGAGAATTAGTTGTTGTTGTCGGAATTATTGTTTCCCGGGATTTCGGGAGGCTCGGGAGTGCGGTTTTGCTCGGAAGTTTCTGGGACTTCGGGAGTGCGGTGCTTGATTTGATAGTAGGTAACACCGAGGCGAACAAGACCGATAGCCATGGGGATAAGGCAGATTTTGCCTACAAAGCTGTCCCAGCCGAAAGCAATCCAGAGGACGAAGCCCACGATTGCGAGAGTAGCCGAGCTGCGCATCTCGTTCCAGTCGGAAGGAGTGGCGTTGGATTGCTGCTCGGGGCGAACATCGGCAGGCGCCGACGGCTTCTTATCGCTGAGGAGCGACTCCGGAATGGGGTAGTTGTGCTCGATAGCGGTGTTGATGAGGTTGTAGCGAGCCACGCGCTTCTTGTAGTTGAAATAGAGGACGATAAGGACGATTACGATGGCGGTGATAAACGGGATTGTAACCGCTGCCAGCCCCACGATGTCGAAGCTTTCGTCACCGTCGTTGTAGTAACCGGATTCAAAATTCCCGTAGTCCTTATCGGCATTAGCGTTGTTGCCGGCGATAGTGTCGTCGAGCGAGATGCCCTCAAGAACCCCCTTGGCTTCGGCGATGTCGATTCCGAGCGAGATAATAGAGTCGCGTTTCTGCTCCTCGGTGAGAGAATCGTTGCTGATAATCTTGAAGAGTGCTTTCACATGCTCCTTCTTAGAGGGTTGTTCGTTGTTGACGGAATCGTTTTGAGCACTGAGCATCATGGGGAATGCAAGCATCGCAACCATGATTAAAGAGATGATTTTTTTCATATTAGTGTATGTTTTAATTGTTATTGTTTCGTTGTTTTACCATTAGACGTAAAACGAGGTGCAAAAGGTTGCACCGGAAGTGAAATTTTTTTTCAAAATTGCCAAAATTATTTAGCAAAGCTATGTAAAATCGGGCTTGGAAGCAAATCCTACGTCAAAAAACCGCAAAATTGCCGGGTTTTTGACGCAGAGTGGGTCGGTGCGAGGGGTATCATGTTGCAAAATTACTGCCGCGCGGAGCGGAATTTTTGCGTTTTGCGCGAAAATTGGCGATTTAACCGGAATTTAACGTTGGGGTGGTATTATCTTTGCGGAAAAGCGGCCCCATATGAATAACAACAACGTGATCGAACACCGGGGCATCAAGCTGTAATAAGCGTAAATTTCACCAAATTATATTAAGAAAAATTGAAAATATAGTTTAATTATTTGTGTTTCAATAAAAATTAGTATATTTGCCTCCGAAAAACAGGATAAAAAACGGAGTACAACTCCTATTTTTAGTCCAAAAAAGAGGAATAAGGAATTAAAAATTATGTTTGAAAGGTACACAAAACTTGAAGATACAGCGTCTGACAGCATCTTTTTGTTCGGAGCTCGTCAGACAGGAAAAACCACTCTTATAGGCGAGTTGTTTCCCGATGCGCCAAGATATGACTTGCTCGACACTGTAACATACGAGCGCCTGCAACGCAACCCATCACTACTACGTCAGGAGTTGGAGATATTGCCACCGGACACGCTTGTGGTCATTGACGAGATTCAGCAGATACCTCTGTTGCTGAATGAGGTTCACCGGCTGATAGTGGAGAAAAATCTCAGATTCGTGCTAAGCGGTTCCAGCGCACGCAAGTTGAAACGGAGTGGCGCGAATATGCTTGGAGGACGAGCATTGAGAAACAATTTGTTTCCTCTGGTGAGTTGTGAAATAAAGGACTTTGACCTTATTCGCGCCATGCACAATGGTATGATTCCACGCCATTATCTTGCGCCCAACGCGAGCGTGCTTTGGCGAAGGATGCAGGCATATATCACCGTGTATCTGCAAGAAGAGATTAAGGCGGAAGCTTTGGTGAGGAACTTGACAACATTCAACAGATTCCTTGAAGTGGCTGCTATGACCGATGGAGAAATGGTGGTGTGGAAAAACATTGCACAGGACTGTGGTGTCGATTCAAAAACCGTAAAGGAGTATTTCTCGATACTCGAAGAGACCCTTGTAGGTTATATGATACCGGCCTACACCAAGAAAGTGAAACGGGATATCAGACAGTCTCCACGTTTTTACTATTTCGACCTTTGCATTCCTAATTACCTTCTCGGGCGCAAGCACATGCAACAGGGAACAGCAGATTTTGGACATGCTTTTGAACATTTAATGATTCAGGAGATTGTGGCTTATCTTGGCTACCACTATGTTGACGGAGGGGTGTCGTATTGGCATACTTATTCAGAACATGAGGTTGACGCAATTATCGGAGACGCTCTTGTTGCGATAGAGTTTAAGTCGTGCAAGGAGGTTCAGACAAGGCATCTTGGCGGACTAAAAGCCTTTAAGGAGGAGCACCCGGACTGCCGCTGCATCGTTGTCTCTATGGATGAAAGACCACGCTTGCTGCAAGGCTTCGAGATACTCCCTGCCAACGATTTCCTGTGCATGTTGTGGAACGATGAGATTGTAAATCCCGGTGATATAATATAACCGGAGGTTTCGCCCCGGGGGTTATTTGGACATGGGGATTTTCATGCCCTCGTTGCTGAGGATTGTGGCGGGGAAGATGGCGCGGGCTTCGTTGAGGAGGACACTTTCGTCGCGGTAGCGCGAGGAGTAGTGCCCGAGGATGAGGTTTTTGGCGCCCACTTTGCGGGCTACCTCGGCTGCCTGCGCTGCTGTGGAGTGGAACCGCGCTTTGGCGTCGGCGGCGTGTTCGCTCGCGTAGGTGGATTCGTGATAGAGCCAGTCAACGCCCTCGATATACGGGAGATACTTCTCTGCCGGCATCGTGTCGCTCACATAGGCGTAGCGCACGGCAGGAGTGGGTGTCGTGGTGAGCAGTTCGTTGGCTATCACAGTGCCGTCGGGCTTCACAAAGTCCTCCCCGGCACGCAGATTGTTCATAAAATAGATGGGCACACCGTGGAAGCGAGCCATCTCGCCGTTGATGTGTCGCCCTCCTTGGCGCTCCTCGAAGAGGAATCCCACCGTGGGCACTCGGTGCTTGAGAGGGAAAGTCGAAATTGTAACCGCATCGTCGGCATACACCTCCGCGTGCCCCACCGAAATCTCGTCGAACGTGATTTTGAACGGCATTTCGCGGCAGAAATAGTCGGTTTGCGCCTTAAAGAGCGTGATGCCGTCGCGGATTGTGTGAATCACAATCTCGCCGCCGTGGTTTTGCAGCCCCATTGTGGAGAGGAGCCCCAAAAGACCGAAGCAGTGGTCGCCATGGAGGTGGCTGATAAAGATATGCGAGAGGCGCGACCACTTCAAGCCCATTTTCATGAGCATAGTCTGCGCACCCTCGCCGCAATCAATCATGAAAAGTTTGTCGTGGACATTCAGAACCTGGCAAGAGGGGTGATGGATGAGCGTAGGCTTCGCCGAGCCGCACCCCAGGATGTTAAGTTCCACACGTCCCATGGTGTCTTATTTTATAGCGTCGATACTCTTTTTGATGTCGGCAAAGATATCGTCGATCGAGCCGGAACCCTTGATAGAGAGATATTTGCCCTCGTTTACATAGAAATCGCGGAGCGGTTGAGTTTGGCTGTGATACACAGCGAGACGCTTTTGGATAGTCTCGAGATTGTCGTCGCTGCGACCGCTCTCGGCGCCGCGCTTGATAAGGCGGTCGATAAGTTCGTCGTCAGCCACTTCGAGTCCCACAACGGCATTCACCTGAGCGCCGCGCTTGGCGAGCATCTCGTTGAGGGCTACAGCCTGCGGGATAGTGCGCGGGAAGCCGTCGAAAATCACGCCGTCGCGAGTGGCGGGGTTGGAGTCGAGCAAGTCGCTGAGGATATTCACCATCAACTCATCGGGGATGAGTTGACCGTTGGATATAAATTTATCGGCAGTCTTTCCGAGTTCGGTACCCTTTGCGATTTGGTCGCGGAGCACCTCGCCGGTGGAGATGTGAAACAAACCATAAGTTTCTATAAGTTTCTCACTTTGAGTGCCCTTGCCGGAGCCCGGGGCACCGAAAATAACTAAATTAAACATAGCATTACCTTTTTTGAAGACTCGTAAAAAGAGCACACCACGGGTGCGGAGTGCTCAATTCATATAGTTTGGTTATTTATTATCCTTGCTAAGAATGTAGATGTCGGGGAGGTTGCGTGCAAGGCCGTCGAGGTCAAGACCATAGCCGATGATGAATTTCGACGGGATGTTGAAGCACACATAGTCGGGAACAAGACCGCAAGTCGAAGAATCGGGCTTGAACAGCAGCGTAGCGAGCTTGATCTGCTTGGGGTTCTTAGTCTTGAGCGACTCGATGAGCTGAGTGGCGGTGAGCCCGGTGTCCACGATGTCTTCAACGATGATAACGGTGCGCCCCTCGATGCTTTCGGTGAGCCCGAGCACCTCTTTCACCTCGCCGGTAGAGGACATTCCCGAATAAGATTTGTAACGAATAAAGGATATTTCCGATTCAAAATCGACCGAGCGAAACAGGTCGGCGGCAAAGATGAAGGCGCCATTGAGCACGCAAAGGAAAAGAGGCTTTTCGTTGCCGCAGTCGCGAGTGATTTCGGAGGCGACTCTCTTCACCTCTTTTTGAATCTCTTCGTTCTTAATATAAGGCTCGAATTCAAGCCCTTTATACGATATGTGTTCCATTATGATAAAAACTTTCGCAAAGGTAAGAAAACTTTGCCTAATCCGTGGGATGAAACTCTATCGTTATGATAAATTAACACTCTCGCATGCGGTGGAGTGAAAAAAATTAAGCGGGTGCCTCACGGCAGCCGCTCAAACCATGAAACAAAAATTATTATTGATTAAACTATTTGCATTATTCAAATTCATTTACATTGGCGTTCACCGCCACGATATCGTTGTTGTGAGCGCGGATGAAGTCGAGGATTGCCTGGCGGGCGTCGCTCGGCTTGATGTCTGCCTCGATGCGGCGCAGAGCGTTGAACACCGAAGTGCCACACTGATAGATGTGGCGGTAAGCCTTGGCGATATCGTCGATGATGTCCTCGGGGAACCCTTTTCGACGGAGCACGAAGGCGTTCACGCCGAAATACACCACCGGGTTGTGTGCCATGATGGTGAAAGGAGGCACATTGCCCGAGATGCGGCAGCCACCCTTGATGAGCGCCCATTCGCCGATGCAACCATTGTTGTGCAAGATGGCGTTGCTCGAGAGGATGCTGTATTTGCCCACATGGCAGTCGCCGGCAATCTTCACGCCGTTGCCAAGCACGCAACTACCCTCGATTACCGAGTCGTGCCCGATATGAGTCTCTGCCATAATAAACGAGCCTTCGCCGATGCGAGTTCCGCCCTCGGGTGTGATTCCGCGGTTGATAATCACAGCCTCGCGAATCTTGCAGTTATCGCCGATGTAGCAGAAGGTGTCCTCGCCGTTCCAGCGGAAATCCTGTGGCTCGGCGCTGACGATAGCACCTTGATACACTTTGATATTCTTACCCATGCGGGCGCCGCTAAGGATGCTCGCGTAGGGCATTATCTCACAATTGTCCCCTATTTCGACATTCTTGTCGATATAGGCAAACGGATGAACTGTTACGTTGTCGCCCAATTTGGCTTGGGGATCGACATAAGCTAACGGACTAATCATGGTGATGTTTATTTATGGTTTGACAATTATCTTCCACCGCCGAGCGACTGATAGAGGTTGATAGTGGCTTGCGAGATGCTCAAATCGGTGCCAATTTGCTTGATTTGAGCTTGGAGCAACGACTGTTGAGCGGTCAACACCTCGAGATAGGTAGTGTTGGCGAGACGCTGGAGGTCTTCGTTGTATTCCACAGCCTTGGAGAGGCTATACACCTGGTTGGCTACGAAGACGCGCTTTTTGGAGAGCTGGTCGATAGTGACCATAGCGTGCTCAACCTCGTTGCAAGCGCTCATGAGAGTGTATTCAAAGTTGTTCATAGCCTGTTGCTGTTGAGCCTTGGCAACTTTGAGGTTTTGGATGTTCTGTCCGCGCGCGAAGAGCGGAGCCACAAGGTTGCCTGCGAGTTGCACGAACCAACTGCCCGGATTGCTGATTGTGTTGCCGAGGATGTTGGTGAAACCGCCGTTAGAGGAGATGGAGAGCGAGGGGTAGAACGCCGAGCGGGCGATGTTGGTGGCATAGTAGGCAGTAGCCACGCTCTGCTCGGCAGCTCTCACGTCGGGACGAGCGGCGAGGTAGCTCATAGGGATGCTCTTGTCGTAGCCGGCACACGGCATGAGTGTGGCGGCGTTGAGGTTGACATTCCAATCGGCTTTTTCGCCCACGAGGAGCGACATAGTGTTGTTGAGTTCGAGTATCTGCAATTCCACATCGGGGATAGAAGCGAGAATCGAGGAGTAGTTTGCCTCGCTTTGCACTACAGCCACCTCGGTGTAGCGACCTGCCTCTTTCATTTGGCGCATCACCTCAACCGATTGCGCCCATTTGTCGGCGGTCTCGAGATAGAGAGCGTGCTGGCGCTTGAGCGACACCAGTGCGTAGTAGGTGTTGGCAACGGCGCCGATAATCTGCGAGCGCACCGCTTGCTGATAGGCTTCGCTCTGCATCAAGGCAGCCTTGGCAGAACGCTTAGCGTTGGTGAGACGACCGAAGATATCGATTTCCCAGCTCACAGCAAGCGGGATGCTGTAGCCCCAGTTCCATTTGCTCGGGATTTTCTCGTAAGCCGAAGTGTTGCCGCTCGGAGTGATTGCCAACGAGGGCAAATAGCTGAGTTTGGCGCCGAGGAGGCGAGCTTGAGCGGCATCGACATTGAGTTTGGCGTTCTTCACGTCGGTGTTGTTCTCGAGCGCCTTGGCGATGAGTTCGCGCAACTGCGGGTCGGTGAACAATTCCTGCCAGGAGAGGTTGCCAAAGGCCGCGCTATCCACCGCCTCATCTTTGGCAGCGGCATATTCGCCGGCTATTCCTTCTTTGGGCAGGTCAAACTTCTTGTATGTTTGGCAGCTGCTCACGGCTGTGGTGATTACCACAGCCATGATAGCCAATTTTATATAATTTCTAAGTTTCATAATTCGCTATTATTTAGTGTATTGTTGTAACTCGTTCGACATAGCCTCGTTCTGAGTGTCGCTCCACTTGATAGGTTTAATCTTCTCCTGGATGCCTTGGAACACTACAAAGAGGCAGGGAACAATGAGCACTTGAAGCACAGTACCCACAAGCATACCGCCGATAGCACCCACACCGAGGGCGTTGTTACCATTGGCACCTACGCCGCTGGCAAACATCAACGGGAGAAGACCGATAATCATAGCCAACGAAGTCATGAGGATAGGACGGAGACGAGCGGCAGCACCCGCCACGGCGGCTCCGACAAGGCTCATGCCGGTGCGACGACGGTCAACGGCAAACTCAACAATAAGAATTGCGTTCTTGGCGAGCAAGCCGATGAGCATGATGAGCGAAATCTTCAAATAGATGTTGTTGGAGATGCCAAACATCTGAGCGAAGATGAATGTACCCATCAAGCCGAGAGGCACTGAAAGGATTACCGCAAGCGGCAACACATAACTTTCGTATTGAGCCGAGAGGATGAGGAACACGAATGCGAGACACAAGCCGAAGATAACCCCTGTGGCGCTTTCCGACTCGCTTGCCTGCTCGCGTGTCATACCCGAATACTCGTAGCTATAGCCTTGCGGCAACAATTTAGCCGCTGTCTCGGTGATAGCGTTGATAGCCTCACCGGTGGTGTAGCCCGAGTTGATAGTGGCATTGACAGGAATAGAGGTGAAGAGGTTGAAGCGGTTGATAAGGTCGGGACCATACACCTTGCGCAAAGTGATGAACGAGGTGATAGGAGCCATGCCCGATGCGGTGCGCACCATCACATTCTTCAAAGTCTCTTCGTTGATACGAGCCTCGGGGGTGGCCTGAACCATTACACGGTACAACTTACCGAAGCGGTTGAAGTTGCTGGCGTAGATACCGCCATAGTAGCCCTGCAAGGTGGTCATGATGATTTGAGGACTCAATCCGGCGCGTTTTGCCTTCGCAACATCGACATCCACCATATATTGCGGATAGTTGGGGTTGAACGACGAGTAAGCCATCGAGAACTCGGGGCGTTGGTTCAACTCGGCGAGGAATTGTTGCGAAATACCGAAGAACTTGTTCAAGTCGCCACCGGTGCGGTCTTGCAACTGCATTTCGATACCGTTGGTGAGCGAGTAACCCGAAATCATAGGGGGTGCGAAGAACATCACCTGCGCGTCTTTGATTTTCTGTCCGGCGATGCCGTAGAGTTGCGGAATGATTTTGAACACCGACTCATCTTTGCTACGTTCCTCCCAGTTTTTCATCTTCACAACGATTGTACCATAGGTACTACCTTGACCGGCGGCGAAACTATAGCCGTTAATCACTGTGCGCGACTGGATGCACGGGAATTGTGCGAGGATGTTGTCAACCTCTTGAAGCACGGCGCCTGTGCGTTCCATTGATGATGCCGGAGGCAAAGTTACCATACAGAAGAACACACCCTGGTCTTCATCGGGCACCATCGCGCTCGGTGTGATGCTCATCAACCACACAAGGAGTGCTATTGCGCCTGCTACAATGGCAAACGACACTGCTTTGGCTTTGATGAAGAAGTTGGCAATGCCGCGGTATTTGCCGAGCACAGTCTCGTAGGCAGCGTTGAACGCAGTGTGGAAGCGTTTAACGATATTGTCGTGTTTTTTGCCCTCACCGTGAGGCTTCAGCAAGATTGCGCACAAGGCAGGCGAAAGAGTCAAGGCGTTCAAAGCCGAGAGACCGATAGCCA
>SFER01000056.1 GCA_004557195.1 Bacteroidales bacterium
TGAGATGAATTTTTCTTGTGTATCAAGAAGTGTTTGGAGTATGCTTAATTTATCTGCGTAGTCGCGTATTTCTTTTGGCCACCACATGCATGCATACTTTTCCAGTTCCGTCATCGAACGAACATATTTATCTTCCATAGTCTTTTTTCGCCTGAGGTTTAGATTTCTGTTTCATAGAGTAAATCTTTCGCATTTACCCCCTTAAACTCTTGCTATTTGAACTAACATTTTAAGATCTTGTCACTCATTTTGATTAATATATTTGGAAACAGTACAATTACTCTTCCCAATTTGTTCGCCTAACCATCGACCTGTCTTATCCTTCTTGGCTAAGACAACTTTTAATCTATTGAGTTTATGACCTTCCATATTTATACGTTTTAATTCTAGTGTAAAAGTAATAAATTCTTATGATATATAAAAGCATCTCATAAAAAAAGATGCTCAAAAACACATAATTTCATTGAAATTTTAAGGAAAAGGCATACTATATATCCTTTTTGATTTCAAAGCATCATAAATCCGCAATCAAAAACCCCCAAAAAAAGAACCATTCTCAATGTGGCTGAAGGCAGCAACACCTTCACCATCGCAACTCCCGGTTTCTACATTGTAAATCGCACCAAGATAGCGATAAAGTAACACCGGTTTGTGATACAATCAGCAGAGGGCGCAAGTTTGCGTCCTCTTGCTATATATGGAGGTGTTGTAATTTTATGAATTTGATACATCAAAGACACGGGGAATGCAGTTAAATTTGGTAAAATCGCAGGTTTCCGCTCAAAATGCATGAAAGCCTATGCTGTGGATTGTAATTTTGCAGTGGAAATAATGGAAGCGGTATGGGCACAAAAACAAAGGGTGTGCCTCGACGACACACCCTCTGTGGTAGTTATAGAATTGGGGAAATTATTTCACTACTCTGAGAGTTGCGTTGCTCGATTTCACAACATAAACTCCGGCGGGGAGTGCGCTCATGTCGATTGTAGAAGCATTGTCGGCTACAACCACCATGGCACCAGCGGCGTTATACACCACTGCGTCGGCGGCTGTGGCAAGAACGACACGTTGAGCGGCAGCATCGTAGCGAATTGCCATTGTCTCAACACCCTCAACGCCCGAGAGGTTCTGGTCGATAATCACTGCGTTGGAAGCAGCCGATTCAATGCCGTTAGCAACTGCGGTTACAGTGTAGGCACCCTTCAATGCGTTGGCAACTGTGTAGGTGGTCTCTACAATGCAGTTGGCGATAGCCTCGCCGTCGCGATATACGCTATACGTGGTAGCATCGGCATCTTTGAGCTTCAACACGCTGTCGGCTTTCTTGAGAACTGCCGAGATGCGGTGGTTACCATTGATTTTCTTGCTGCTCTTGCTGTAGAGTGAATACCAGTAGCCTTGTGTGCCCGAACTTGAGATTACGGCACCGCCTTCAACCTCTGCAGTATCATCGATAACTGCCGGGTGAGAGCCTGTAGGATAGATAAGGTGATAGCCCACCATGAGGTCTTTACCCGATTCCACTTTGATAGCGTGGTCGAGAGAGGTGATGTTCACGCCGTTAGCCACGTCGATAAGAGTTTCAACATCAACTTCTTGCTCATACATGATATTTTCATCGTAAGCGACAAATACCGAAGCGGCAAGAATATTTTCGAGGTCGGTGAGGCAATATTTGATGTGAGTGATGTATTTGCCTTCATCCTCTGCGAGTTCACCGGCAGCATATTTCACTGCGGCGTAGGCATCTACATTGCCCGACGACTTGGTGAGGCCGTAAGCTATTGCAGCGCCATCGTGCTGCTTGGTGAGTTGTTGCGAATCTGCCGGTTTAGCCCATGTGAGCACGAGGTCGGAGCCGTCGGCTTTACCTTCGAGGTTGTAAGGAGCCACAGCCATCTCTTTGTGTTCGGGCCAGATTTCATACACGAGCACTTCCGATGGGTCGGATTCCCAACCGTTCTCAAACACTGAAGTTACATAAATCGAGTGTTCGCCATATTCGAGTGTGGTTGAATAAGAGGTTTCGGCAGTTTCTTTCACCATATTGCCATTGTGATATACGCGGAACGAAACAGCCTTGGGAGTAGCAGCCTTAACCGCAGCAGCCTTGCTCACGGGAGCAACCTCAACGCCATTGTTCTCAACACCAAACGGCTCAACATTCATCTCCTGCATATTGCCGGAAACCTTGATGATGCTTTCGGGAGCGATAAAGTCGTTGTTTGCGACAACTGCTACGGCATCGTCTTCGAGCGAAACAAGTGCACCGATTACCACGTTGCCGAGTTGAGAGTTTACGAGTGAGAAACTGTTCCAACCGGCACCGAGGTTAAACAAGCCGCCGCCATCGGCTGCGGTTGCGCCGTCGAATATCATCGGTGATTCGCTGTCGGCAAACACTACATCATAGCATACGACGAGGTCGGTTTCTGCCGGGATTACAAATGGAGTGTCAAACTTCAACGGAACGAACTCGTACAATGGGGTTGTAGCGAGGTCAACCTTTGTAGAGCAAAGGCAGGTGTTTCCGTTGTAAATCGCGATGCTGAGTTCTTTAAGACCCTCGCCAAACACACCATTCACACCTACAATCTTCTTGCCTACAAACGGAGCAAGCACATCGGCTTTAAACTTGGCGCCATATTTGATTGCTACATCGTTCCCCTCGTTGGTGAGACCAAAGGAATATTTCACACCTGTGTAATGCTTCAATTCGGTGAGACCTGTGCCCCAAGTGATGGTGAGCTGATTGTTCTCGCCGAGCACCTTGCTCAAGAACATAGGAGCGGCATATTCCTCGGGAACCTCAACCTTCACTTGAGCAACCTTGGAATCGTTGTAGCGGTCGTTGTTGAAGCAAGCCTTCACATAATATTCGTGTGTGCCCGGCACAACTTCGCTGTCGTTATATGCTGTTTCGGTGGTAGTAGCCACAAGTTCGCCGTCGCGATACACCTTGTAGTTTTCAAATTTGATTTCGCCACCTGCCATCTCGCCATCGGCTGCGATTTCTGGACGGAGGAGATAATTGTATTTGTTTTGTGCGCTCCAATAAGGAGAAGATGTGTTAAACGGCTCTTTTGATGTAGAAGTTGCTACAAACGACACGCCAGCTACAGGAGCACCGTCGTTAACGGCAATCACGCCATTACCCTTGGCATGTGCTGCAAACACACCCACGCTATAGCTGTTGCCAAGATTGATTTTCACCGGAGTGTCGAGGGTGATTTTGGTCCATGAGCCGGCAACCACGGCTGCTTTCTCGTCGGCAGTGAGTTGATGCCAAGATACAATCTTGCCATTCTCCATCACAAAGCCATAAACAAGACCTGTAAGCGATTCGGCATCTTTGAGCACAACATTCACACCCTTGATAGTGTGGTTTTTATATGCGGCAAGCGCGTCGGCAGAGTAATCAACTTTTGCCCAAGTGCGCAGACCGCTTGCAGAGCCATAAAGATAACCGGCAATCACATCCGAAGTGTTGTAAGCGGGATTAGCCTCGCCATTGAAAGGAGCAAGCCATGTAAGCGATACATTGAGACCATCTACGGCATTGGTAAACGCATTAACACCGGGAACAGCCTCGGCAGTGCCCACAACATTGATTTTGCAGGGGAACGACTCCATTTCGAGTTCGCCATACACGGCAGCCACTGTATATTCGTTATTGCCACCCGGCTCA
Source organism: Bacteroidales bacterium (assembly GCA_004557195.1). Classification (GTDB taxonomy): domain Bacteria; phylum Bacteroidota; class Bacteroidia; order Bacteroidales; family Muribaculaceae; genus W0P31-042. The sequence goes on from SFER01000056.1 coordinate 3,689, forward strand.
TCGAGGAGTGTAGCCTCGGTGTCGGTGATAAGTTCACTGTTCACAGCTTGGTCGTTGCGATAGATACGATAGCCGTCAGCCTCCTTGTCGCCGCGAGCGCCGGTGTAAGCAGTTACGAGGAAGTCGCCGGGAGCGTTGTCCTTCCAGTTGACGCCATCGTAGGAATAGATGTTACCTTTGCCGGGAGCATTTACAGCGCGGTCGCAGATACCGGTGAAATCGACATTTCTACCGGCTACCAATTTGGCTGCAATGATGAGTTCAACACCTGGTTTAATCTTGTAAGGCTCGACAAGTTTTACCACAGCCATGGTGTTTTTCTTATATTTGGAAACATCATAATCTGTTTCCAACACGAGTTTGCCATTCTCATAGATTTGAAGAGTGGCGCTATACACCTTGCGATACTGGAAAAAACCGAGGGAATCAATTGAAAGATCCTCGTATTCTTTCAAATCGTTTGCGTCGAATCGGTTGGCAATGTAAAGCACAGCCGCGTCGTTGTTACTGGTTGGCAAGCCATCGATGCCGTTGTAGTCATCGTCGTTGTGCCATTGCAAGGTTTGAGTCTCAGTAGATGCCTTCCAGGAAAGATTCACCGTTGACATATTGCTGCTTCCACGCAATGTGTGCGGTGCGCCATAACCTGCCCAGGCATTGATGCCTGCTGCTACAGCAAGCATCATGATTGCAGATAAAAATCTCTTCATTTTTTTATTATTGTGTTTAATAAATAGTAATTCTAAAGGCAAAATTAGTAACAATATTCGCATTTAACAAATAAAAAAAGATTTATATCAAAAAAAACTGCCAAAATATTTGGTTATATAGAAAAATCATATTATCTTTGCAATGAAAATAAAATTGTAACGATTACAAAAAGCAAATAAAAGCAAGGAGCAATGAACAATACTATCCAATATTTGTTATCTCATAATGTAAAGCCTTCGGCTCAAAGAATAGCGATTATGAAGTATTTGCTCGAACACCGCGCCCACCCCACTGTGGACAGAATCTACACCGAACTGCTGCCGGCTATGCCCACGCTCTCACGCACCACAGTGTATAACACGCTGCGGGTCCTTGCCGAGAACAACGCTTTGCAATCGCTCACCATCGATGAGAAGAGCGTTCATTATGATGGTCATGTTACACCCCACGCACACTTCGTGTGCCGCGAATGTGGCGAGATTTTCGACATGCCCCTCCCCGACGGCGTCCTCGCAGATGTTCCCGGAATGGATACTTTCAAAATCGAGGCTGTAAAGCTATATTACAAAGGGGTGTGCTGCAAGTGCCAAGCAAATATCAATCAAGCAAAAAAGACTAATTAAAATAACAAAAATTACAAATCTCTAAAAATTAAAAAATTATGGCTAAATTTATTTGTACAGTATGTGGTTATGTTTACGAAGGTGATGCTGCTCCTGCTAAATGCCCTCAATGTGGTGTTCCTGCAAGCAAGTTCAAAGAACTCGACGAGAGCGCTGAAATCAAATTCGTTACCGAACACGAAATAGGCGTTGCCAAAGGTTGCGACGAAGAAATGATTAAAGACCTCAACGCACACTTCAACGGCGAATGCACCGAAGTGGGTATGTATCTCGCTATGTCTCGCCAAGCCGACCGCGAAGGCTATCCCGAAATTGCCGAAGCTTTCAAACGCTACGCTTTCGAAGAGGCTGAGCACGCTGCTAAATTCTGCGAACTCCTTGGCGACAACGTATGGGACACTAAGACCAACCTCGAAAAACGTATGAACGCCGAAGCCGGTGCCAATGCCGACAAGATGCGCATCGCTAAACGTGCTAAAGAACTCAATCTCGACGCCATCCACGACACAGTTCACGAAATGGCTAAAGACGAGGCTCGCCACGGTCAAGGTTTCATGGGTCTTTACAACCGCTACTTCAAGAAATAATAACACATCATCTCACAAGGAGGGTGCCCGATAAAGGCGCCCTCTTTTTTTGCCCTTTCCACCCCCGTTTTCCTTCATTTTGAGCATCTACAGGGCGCAAATCGTGCCATTTTTCAATTTTGTTTGGGAAATGCCGGCATTTTTAGTAATTTTACAGCAAATTTCCGTAAAATGAAGAAAGAAGAAGACCTTGAAGATGATTTGGGAGCCGAAGGTGAAGCCTCGGCACACTCCTCTTATATAGTACCACGCGACAAGAAAAGCCAGTTGTCGGGGATGTACCAGAATTGGTTCCTCGACTACGCATCCTATGTAATTCTCGAGCGCGCCGTGCCTCACATCGAGGACGGACTTAAGCCGGTGCAGCGCCGCATCCTTCACTCCATGAAAGAACTCGATGACGGGCGCTTCAACAAAGTGGCTAATATCGCGGGAAACACAATGCAGTATCACCCCCACGGCGATGCTTCAATCAGCGACGCACTGGTGCAACTCGGACAAAAAGAGTTGCTCATCGACACCCAGGGAAACTGGGGTAATATCCTCACCGGCGACCCTGCAGCGGCTCCTCGTTACATCGAGGCGCGTCTTTCCGAGTTTGCTCTCGACACCGTGTTCAATCCCAAGACCACCGACTGGACTGTATCATACGACGGCCGTAAACCGGAGCCGGTAACACTCCCGGTGAAGTTCCCGCTCCTGCTTGTGCAGGGTGCCGAAGGTATCGCGGTGGGTCTCAGTTGCAAGATTCTTCCTCACAATTTCAACGAACTAATCGACGCCGCGGTGGCTTATCTCCGCGACGAGGAAATTACCCTATATCCCGACTTCCAAACCGGCGGCTACATAGATGTGAGCCGCTACAACGACGGTGAACGAGGCGGCGTGGTGAAGGTGCGCGCCAAAATCGAGAAACGCGACAACAAAACGCTCGTGGTGAGCGACATCCCCTACGGCAGAACCACAAGTTCGGTTATCGAGTCGATTCTCAAGGCTCAAGAGAAGGGAAAAATCAAGATTCGCAAAGTGGATGACAACACCAGCGACACTGCACAGATTGTGGTGCACCTCGTGCCAGGAACATCGAGCGACAAAGCCATCGACGCGCTCTATGCTTTCAGCGACTGCGAGGTGAGCATTTCGCCCAACTGCTGTGTTATCCGCGACAAGAAGCCGCATTTCCTCAAGGTGAGCGACGTACTTCGTTACAACGTGGACCGCACAAAAGACCTTCTGCGTCGCGAACTTCTCATCCAGCGCGGCGAACTCGAGGAGCAACTCTTCTACTCTTCGCTCGAAAAGATTTTCATCGAAAACCGCATCTATAAAGACAAGGAATTTGAACAGAGCCGCGATGTGGAGGAGGCTATCACCCACATCGACAAGCGCTTGGAGCCGTTCAAGCCGTCGCTTATTCGCGAGGTTACCCACGACGACCTCATGAAACTCATGGAAATCAAAACCAAGCGTTTCATCAAGTTCAGCAGCGACAAAGCCGACGAACTCATCGCGTCGCTCAAGGAGCGTATCGCCAAGATTAACTACGACCTTGAGCATATCGTTGATTTCACCATCAACTGGTTTGAGTCGCTGAAAACAAAATACGGCGCTAAATATCCGCGCCGCACCATCGTGCGCGGCTTCGACACAATCGAGGCGACTCAGGTGGCTGAAGCCAACGAGAAACTCTACATCAACCGCGAGGAGGGCTTCATCGGCACTTCGCTGAAGAAAGATGAGTTTGTGTGCAACTGTAGCGACATCGACGACATCATCATCTTCTACAAAGATGGCAAATACAAAGTCATTAAGGTGAGCGAGAAGGTGTATGTGGGCAAAAACGTGCTCTACCTCAATGTGTTCAAGCGCAATGACACCCGCATGATTTACAACCTCGTGTATCAAAACGGCAAAGGGGGCAACACCTACATGAAACGATTTGCCATGACCGGAATCACCCGCGACCGAGAGTATGACATGACTCAAGGTCTCCCTGGCAGCAAGATTTTCTGGTTCTCCCCCACCCCGAACGGCGAGGCGGAAATCCTCCGCGTTACACTCAAGCCCAAATTGCGCCTCAAGACTCTGCAATTCGAGATTGACCTGGGCAAACTCGCCATTAAAGGGAAAGGCGCTCTCGGCAACCTTGTCACTAAAAACGAGGTGGTGAGGGTAACCCTCAAGGAGAGAGGCTCATCGACACTTGGCGGGCGCCAAGTGTGGTTCGACCCCGATGTGTTGCGCATCAACTACGACGGACGCGGTAACCTCCTCGGCGAGTTCTCGGGCGACGACCAGGTGCTCGTGATTGCCAAGAACGGTGATTTCTACACCACCTCGTTTGACGCCACCAACCACTACGACGAAGATATCCTCATAATAGAGAAATACGACGAGCACAAGGTGTGGACCGCGGTGCTCTACGATGCCGACCAGAAATTCGACTACATCAAGCGGTTCCATTTCGAGCCATCGCAGAAACGGCAGAGTTTCATAGGCGGCAATCCCAAATCGCGCCTCATCCACTTGGTGTGCGACCGCTATCCGATGCTCGAAGTGGTGCTCGGCGGCGGCGATGCCTTCCGCCCGAAGATTGTTATCGATGCCGACGAGTTTATCGGCGTGAAATCGTTCAAAGCCAAGGGTAAGCGCGTTACCAACTACGAAATAGACACCATCAATCTGCTCCCGCCGCGCGAAGTGCCCGAGGAGGATGCCGAAACCGAAATCGAGGCTCTTGACGAGCAGCCCGATGAGGCACCGCGCAGCAACTCCGATATCTTTGACGAACTCACCGGGCAGCGTCATTTATTCGACCCCGACGACATCAATCAGGACGAAGAATAATCCTAATGAGACACTTACGCAGCATATTATCCACCCTTGCAATCCTGCTTGCCGGATTTGCGATGCAGGCAGCCGACGGCGACAGCATTGTCCGCCCGGTGAATGTCGCCTACACTGCCGAATATGGCGCGGCTTCGCTTCTCGACACCTACCTCACCCCAATACGCTACGAGGGGTGGCATGTGCGCCTCGGCTATGAGCGAAACCAGGCTATGCGCTTCTCGCCCCGCAAATGGCTGATGCAGATGTCGTTTGGCGTGAGATACGACAATGTGCAGAACATTGTGAAAAACCGCACGATGCACTCGCTCATGGTCGATTTCAACTGGGGCATGATGCACCGTTGGCGCGATGTGGCATCGGTGAAAGGGCTGCAACTCATGGGAGGCGGTAGCACGCTGTTCGACGGCGGTGCCACCTACAACCAATACAACAGCAACAACCCTGTGTCGGTGAAAATCCGATGGAGCGTCAACCTCACCGGAATGGCTGTGTATAATATGAACATCGGCAAATTGCCGCTCACATTGCGCTACCAGGCTACAATCCCGGTCGCCGGGCTGTTCTTCTCCCCCGAATATGGCGAGGCGTTTTATGAAATCTACCTCGGCAACACCCGCTCGCTGGTGAATTTCGGCTGGTGGGGCAATCGGTTTGACATGACCAATCTCCTCACTGCCGACCTCCATTTCGGCGCCACATCGCTCCGCATCGGCTATCGCAACACCATCGAGAACAGTTGGGTGCACAACCTCAACACTCAAGTCAGCACCCACTCCCTCGTAATCGGTGTTTCGGGCGAATGGATGAGCGTCAATCCGCGACGCGATATCAACCACAACGCTAAAATAATCACGGCTCTATACTGATGAAAAGATTATACATCATATTATCGGCAGCGCTCATCGCCCTTTCATCTTGCCACAAACAGGAGGAGTGGGACAACGACCCAATGGGCAATTTCGACGCGCTGTGGACTATTATCGACGAGCACTACTGCTTCTTTGAATACAAAGACATCGACTGGAAAGCCGTGGGCGAGACCTACCGCGCCAAAGTGCGCCCGGATATGACTTCCAAAGAGTTGTTTGTCGTGTGCAGCGACATGGTGAACGAACTCCGCGACGGCCACACCAACCTTATCAGTTCGTGGGATGTGTCGCACTACCGTTTTTGGGAAGACTATCCGCAAAACTACGATAAGCGCATCGTTGAGCAATATTATCTCAACTACAATTTCAAAACCGCCTCGGGCATCGACTACGCCATCATGAGCAACAACATGGGATATATGTACTACGGTGATTTCGCCACGAATATCGGCGAGGGGAACCTCGACTATCTGCTTGCCGAACTTGCCGGAACCGACGGGCTTGTAATCGATGTGCGCGACAATGGCGGCGGTTTCCTCACCAATGCCGAGAAGCTCATCGCCCGATTTATCGACACCAAAATCTATGCCGGCGCCATCTCGCACAAAACAGGTCCCGGGCACAACGATTTCTCCGAGCCTTACGACTACTATTTCTCCCCTTCCGATGCCGGACGAATCCGCTACCTCAAGCCGATTGTCATCCTCACAAACCGCTCGTCGTATAGCGCCACCAATAATTTCGTCTCTATTATGAAATATCGACCGAATGTGAAGATTGTGGGCGACTCAACCGGTGGCGGCAGCGGTATGCCGTTTACAAGCGAACTTCCGAATGGCTGGACCATAAGATTCTCGGCTTGTTCCATCACCGACCCCGAAGGAAATATCACCGAATGGGGCGTGGAGCCAAGCGAGGGTTGTAAAATCGACAACACCCCGGAGGACATCTACAACCACCGCGACGCCATCCTCGAACTCGGATTTGCCACTCTCGAAAAAATGATTGCCACAACTCATTAACCATCATCGCAATGGACAAAATCACCATACTTGGCACAGGTAATGCCGCTGTTACTCGCTGTTTCAATACCTGCTTCATCCTCCACAGCAACAACACATCGCTCCTTGTCGATGCCGGCGGCGGTAACGGCATTCTCCGACAACTCGAACTCGCCGGCATCCCGCTCAACGACATTTCGGCAATGTACATCACCCACTGCCACACCGACCATCTGCTCGGCGCCGTGTGGATTCTCCGCTTTATTGCCACTGCGTTCGTCCAGGGGAAGCGAAGCGGCTCATTCACCTTTTACGGTCCGCAGAAAGTGCTCGACGCCCTCGACACTATCTGCCGCCTCACCCTCCCCGAGAAGGTAACCTCGCGCATCGGCAACGAGATAATCATGCGCCTCGTGTCCGACGATGAGAAATTCTCGATAGGCGACATCGGCATGACCGCTTTCGACATCGGCTCTACCAAAGAACTGCAATTCGGCTTCCGCGCCACCCTCCCCTCCGGCACATCGCTGGTGTGTCTCGGCGACGAACCGTTCAATGAGCGATGCCGCAAATATGCCGTCGGCGCCGACTGGCTCATGCACGAAGCGTTCTGCCTGTATGCCCAACGCGACATCTTCAAGCCCTACGAGAAGCATCACAGCACATCGCTCGAAGCGGGCAAAGTGGCTCAAGGCCTCGAGGTGAAAAACCTCATCCTCTATCACACCGAAGACCGCAACCTCGCAACGCGCCGCGCCACCTACACCGCCGAAGCCGCCACCCACTTCACCGGAGCCATCCACGTCCCCGACGACCTCGACACCATCCCCCTTTCGTAATCAATCGCCGCCGGAATGGTTCACAGCGCAAAGATAATGCGGGAAGTGGCGTTAAATTTGGCAAATTTCCCATTTCTTGCACAGTCCCCCACTAAAAATTTCACTTCCCCACACAAAACACCCCGGGCGGCTCTTTGAAGCGCCCG
>SFER01000057.1 GCA_004557195.1 Bacteroidales bacterium
ATTTGACTTGTGGAAATTCTTTGCGTGCAACTCCTACTTCCTATGGCTTTATGATTAACGCTGCCGGCATTCTCCCCGCAAAGGTTCATTATAATCATAGCCCATATGCCAATGGCTTGATTGCCGACCAAATGATGAACTATGAGAAATGGGGTAACACATATCGCCAGTTTGAATACTCACCTACTGGTAATAATGACGATACCAACACCTATGCATTGATGCTCGACTATGCGTCGCCCGAATATGACAGCAATAATAAGATTATTAGCGGTACATCATATCGCGGTGGACACATGAAGTTGTTCCGCATCATAAATGGAACACAAGGTTCCGCAAGAGATTGGGAAGTAACTTTCACGCAACCAACGCAAGTGGGTATGTTCCCCTATGAAGGTTTGTCGGATGTAAATCAAAATGTCAACAGCACAGGTAACATCTGCGTTAACACCAATGGAAATTCATATCTCGAGGCATGGATTCTCTGCACCAACCAAGGTATTGCATACTACCGCTTGGGTACACAACTTGGCACTGGCGTTGAAGGCACATTCAGCGACGAGGCAGTGGAGAAAGAGGTTAAATCGGTAGAATATGTCAACATGATGGGACAACGCTCACTCAAGCCGTTTGAGGGCGTGAACATCGTGGTAACCACCTTCACCGATGGCACCATCCAAACCACCAAGACAATGAAATAGCAATTCATAATAAGTAAATTTTTTCGTAACTAAGGCGTGCCCCCGTGCACGCCTTTTTTGCGCCCTCTTGCGGCGACACGCGCTTCGAGGGGGCGCAGTGGAGAGGCGAGGTAATCTCAATCCCCGGCAGGGGATGGCAGCCGTGCGTAGCCCCGTATTTCGCCACGCGGGGGCGTGGCGACATGCGGGGAACGAAATCCCCCAACAAAATCGCACCCCGGAGGTGGTGCGTAGCCGTGCAACCACCTCGCCCGGGATGTTGGGCTGCGCCACGCGGGGGCGTGGCGATATGCGGGGTGCCGGGATTGCGGATATATCAAGGAATGCGTGCCGAAGGTACGCCCCTTGTAGCCTCCACACCCATCCTTCACAACCATTTTTATCGCAATTGTTGAAATTTTTGAAAAATAATTGCGAAAAAATTTGGTGGATTCGACAAAAAGCAATAACTTTGCACTCGCAATCCAACGCAAGGTGCCATAGCTCAGTTGGTAGAGCAAAGGACTGAAAATCCTTGTGTCCCCGGTTCGATTCCTGGTGGCACCACATGAAGGACGGTAGGAAACTCCTATCGTCTTTTCTTTTATCCCCACCCCCTCCGCCGCCGCGCCATCCCCGCGGCACCTGTCCACCGGGCACCCACAATCGAAAATTTGCATAACCTATCATAAAATGAAGAAAAAGTGCTATTTTTTGCATATTATATGATAAGTTGACAATATGACTAAGAGCACAATGGGGACAAAACTGCCCCGCAAACTGGAGCAAAAGATGCAGATTGTGGGGGAGCAAATCAGGCTTGCCCGTTTGCGTCGCAATCTAAGCGTTGCGCAGGTGGCTGAGCGAGCCACTTGTTCGCCTCTCACCGTTTCTCGCATCGAAAAAGGAGCGCCGACTGTGGCTATAGGAATCTATCTGCGCGTGCTGTACGCCCTGCAGCTCGACGATGACATCCTCTCGTTGGCAAAAGACGATGCGCTCGGCAGGGCGCTGCAAGACATGAACCTCCCACAGCGTGAAAGAGCCTCAAAAAAAGAGTAACCCATGAAAAAGTTGTATGTCTATGCCGATTTTGATTGGCTAAAAGAAATTGAGTTGATAGGAGAACTTGGCTACGAATCGCTTCGCGGCGCAGACATCTATAACTTCAAGTTTGCCGATAGTTGGATAAAAAAGTACACAAGGGCTTGGGTCATGGCTCATCGGGTTTAGGCATTGGCACGACACCTATCTCGCTGCCAAAGAGGTTTAGTATCTGGTTTACTTTATCGAGGCGCAAGGTGTGCTTGCCTTGTTCCAATTCTCGGACAAGGCGCAATCCCACACCCGATTTTTCGGAAAGGTCCACCTGCGTGAGATTGTACTGCTTGCGCATCGCCTTCACATATTTAGAAAGTGTAGTCTGCTCCATAGATGCAAAAATTATACCCTATCGGGTGCAAATATAATGAAAGTTTTTCAATTTACACCTTATCGGGTATAAATTTATTGCAATGGTGTGCGTTTTATACCCTATCGGGTGTAATTTGTGGCGGGGTGGGGATGAAAAAAAGGCTGCGTGGAACGACGCAGCCTGTGAGGGAGCGGTAAACGGGGCTCGAACCCGCGACCCTCAGCTTGGGAAGCTGATGCTCTACCAACTGAGCTATTACCGCGATTGACGGATGCAAAGTTAGGATTTTTTATTGTTTTGTGCAACTTTAGAGCGAACTTTTCGACTCTTTTCGATTCTGAATCTCATCTATCGGCAAAATTCACAATAATCTATTCACAAAAAGAAAGAGGGCGGCAGTGAGCCGCCCTCGAGGTGTTGACTATTTGGATGGTTTAGTCTTTGATTTTTGCGCAAAGGAACTCGCGGTTGAGGCGCGCGATGTTGCTCAACTTAATGTTCTTCGGGCACTCGGCAGCGCAGGCACCGGTGTTGGTGCAGTTACCGAATCCGAGTTCGTCCATCTTGGCAACCATTGCTTTAGCGCGAGCAGCGGCTTCCACCTTGCCTTGCGGAAGGAGAGCGAATTGGCTCACCTTGGCAGAAACGAAGAGCATAGCTGAGCCGTTCTTGCAGGCGGCAACGCAGGCGCCACAGCCGATGCAAGAAGCAGAGTCCATGGCCTCGTCGGCAGCAACCTTAGAGATGGGCACAGCGTTGGCATCTTGAGCGCCACCACAGTTGAAAGATACATAACCGCCGGCTTGTTGAATCTTATCGAAGGCGTTACGGTCAACGATAAGGTCTTTGATTACCGGGAAAGCGGCAGAGCGCCAAGGCTCAACGGTGATGGTTTCGCCCTCGGCGAAGCGGCGCATGTAGAGTTGGCAAGTAGTGGCACCGGTAGCGGGACCGTGGGGGTGTCCGTTGACATAGAGAGAACACATACCGCAGATACCTTCGCGGCAGTCGTGGTCGAAAGCCACAGGCTCCTCGCCTTTTTCTACGAGAGATTCATTTAATATATCGAGCGTTTCGAGGAACGAAGTATCTTCGGTGGTTTCAACATCGTAAGTAACGAAGCCGCCTTTTTCTTTCGGTCCAGCCTGACGCCATATTTTTAGTTTAACGTTCATATTCGATTTACTTTTCTAATTGTTATGACTTATAGTTACGAGTTTGAACCTTGATTGCTTCGTATTCGAGCGGTTCTTTGATGAGAGAAGGAGCTTTTTCGTCGTCGCCGGCATAGTCCCAGCAAGCCACGTAGAAGTAGTTCTCGTCGTCGCGTTTAGCCTCACCTTCGGGAGTTTGATACTCTTCGCGGAAGTGGCCGCCGCAGCTTTCGTTGCGGTTGAGGGCATCGTAGGCGATGAGTTCACCCATTGTGATGAAGTCGCGGAGACGGAAAGCCTTGTCGAGTTCGATGTTCATACCTTCTTTGTCGCCCGGGATGAAGAGGTTTGATTCAAATTCCTTGCGGAGTTCTTTGAGTTTCTTCAAAGCGGTTTCGAGACCTTCTTTGGTACGACCCATACCTACATATTCCCACATGATGTGGCCGAGTTCCTTGTGGATAGAGTCAACCGAGCGTTTTCCTTGGATGCTCATAAGGTGGTCGATATTAGCCTGGCACTTCTTCTCGGCTTCGTCGAATTCGGGGAGGTCGGTTTTGAAGTGGGGCACCGAGATTTGGTCGGCGAGATAGTTTTGGATGGTGAACGGGAGCACGAAATAACCATCGGCGAGACCTTGCATGAGGGCGGAAGCGCCGAGGCGGTTGGCACCGTGGTCGGAGAAGTTACATTCGCCGATAGCGAAGAGGCCCTTAACCGAAGTTTGCAACTCGTAGTCAACCCAGATACCACCCATAGTGTAGTGGATAGCGGGGAAGATCATCATCGGGTTGTAGTATTTCACGCCGTTGATTTCGTTTGCGAGTTCGCCGGGGTTAACGTCGGTGATTTCCTCATACATATCGAAGAGGTTGCCATAGCGTTGACGAACCACGTCGATACCGAGGCGCTCGATACTCTCGGAGAAGTCGAGGAACACAGCAAGACCGGTGTTGTTCACGCCGAAGCCGTGGTCGCAGCGTTCTTTGGCAGCGCGAGAAGCAACGTCGCGAGGCACGAGGTTACCGAATGCGGGATAGCGGCGCTCGAGATAGTAGTCGCGGTCTTCTTCGGGGATATCGCTACCTTTCTTAGTACCTGCCTGGAGCGCTTTAGCGTCTTCGAGTTTCTTGGGCACCCAGATACGGCCATCGTTGCGGAGCGATTCCGACATAAGGGTGAGTTTAGACTGCTTGTCGCCGTGAACAGGGATACAAGTGGGGTGGATTTGAACGTAAGCGGGGTTGGCAAAATAAGCGCCCTTGCGATAGCAAGCCATAGCAGCGGAGCAGTTGCAAGCCATAGCGTTGGTCGAGAGGAAGTAAGTGTTTCCGTAACCACCGGTAGCGATTACAACGGCATGAGCGGCGAAACGCTCGAGTTTGCCTGTAACGAGGTTTTTGGCGATGATACCGCGAGCGCGAGGCACACCGTTTTCGTCTTTAACGAGAACTACATCGTGCATCTCGTAGCGGTTGTAACTCTTCACTTTGCCGAGGTGAATCTGGCGGTTGAGCGAAGAGTAAGCGCCGAGGAGGAGTTGTTGACCTGTTTGACCTTTAGCGTAGAAAGTACGGGAAACCTGAGCACCACCGAAAGAGCGGTTGGCGAGGAGACCGCCGTATTCGCGAGCGAAAGGCACGCCTTGAGCGACGCATTGGTCGATAATATCGTTAGACACTTCGGCGAGGCGATACACGTTGGCTTCGCGAGCGCGATAGTCGCCACCTTTCACAGTGTCGTAGAAGAGACGATAGATAGAGTCGCCGTCGTTCTGGTAGTTTTTGGCAGCGTTGATACCACCTTGCGCAGCGATAGAGTGAGCGCGGCGCGGAGAGTCTTGGATGCAGAAGTTAAGCACGTTGAAGCCCATCTCAGCCAAAGTAGAAGCGGCAGAAGCGCCGGCGAGACCGGTACCCACGACGATGATGTCGAGTTTGCGCTTATTAGCGGGGTTTACGAGTTTTTGGTGTGCTTTATAGTTGGTCCATTTCTCAGCAATAGGACCTTCGGGGATTTTCGAGTCGATAACAGGCTGAGCCGATTTAATTTTTTCTTCCATTTCTTGAAATAAGATTTAGATTAATACTCAGCAACAAGCAGAACACATTCCCATAGCGCGGATTGTGAACACAATTGCTTCGATAGCGAAGAGGATGCACACAACAGTTGCCCAGATGGTAGAGATAGATTTAAGACGGCACAACCACACGTTGTTGTTGGCACCGAGCGATTGGAATGCGCTCCAGAAGCCGTGAGTCATGTGGAACCAGAGAGCGGCAAAGCCCACGAGATACACTACGAGAGTGATAGGGCAAGCAAAAGCCTGGTCGAGATACCAAGTGCCTTCGTTTACATGGTGTCCCAACATTTCAGGGAGCTGCATCTTAGCCCAGAACTGAACGAGGTGGAGAGCCATAAAGCACACGATGATAACACCGAGGACGAGCATGTTTTGCGAAGCCCATTCCACGTTTTTAGGACGTGCGCTCACTTCATAACTGTCGTTTCCGCGTGCTTTCTTGTTTTGCCATGAAAGCCAGAACGCATAAACGATGTGCACAATGAAACCGGCAGCAAGCACTGCAGTGCCGATTAACGCATACCAATTCGCGCCGAGGAACATGCATACGGCATCATAGGCGTCGGGCCAGAAGATAGCGACTGCATTCATCAGCACGTGAAAGGTTACAAAAAGAATCAGGAACAGTCCGGTAATCGACATGACTACCTTACGACCTACTGAGGAGTTTGTTAACCACATAGAGTTGTGAATTTAAGATTTATAAAAAAGTTATTAGTTCATAATTTCTACAAAGTTAAGGCAAAAGCACGCAATAACAAAAAAAAATCTCGGCTTTTTGCGCTCGAGATGTGTTTTTGGTGGGATTTTAGGGATAATTTAGGGGAGAAAATGGGGAATAAATGAAAACCGGCACCTTTTCGGGTGCCGGAATAAGGTTTAGTTGTCGATTTCGATGAGCCGGAACGAGGTGTCGAATGTGAGCTCCGTGCCGTTGTCGATTTCTACTTCCCATTTGCGCTTGTCGCGGTCGATTTTCACCGGAAACTTGCCCTGGAAGTGCTTGGCGATATAGTCGGCGATTTCGGCAGGGACAATCGATGTCGGCACCCGGTCGCGTATGCAATCGACTTCGGTCCACTCGAATTTGTCGTCAAATTCGATTGTCGTGCCGCTCGAGAGCATCGCTTTATATTCCGACGACAGCCATTCTTTGTCCTCGGTAACCACCGAGATTTTGTCTCCTCGGAAATGCTTTTTCACAAATGAGGAGATTTGAGCGGGGATTTGTTTTCCGGGGAGCACCCTATCCTTGGCTTGGGCTGCGATAACGCAGCCGAGAATAGCCACAATGACAATAAATGCTTTTTTCATATTAAAGAATTAATATTTCGGACAGAAAAGCCTGCCTTGAAGATATAACAAATAACAACGGAGATGGTTCTACGAGGAGTTATTTGCGTCCGAAATCGGCGGGAATCTCGCCCCATTCCTCGGTGCGCCATTTCACGATGGGATTGGAGAACGAGTGGGTTTGAATCCATCGGTCGGCGCGCTCAAGGACATCGAGCAACGGCGCATTTACGGCATTGCAAGCGATGTTGGTGTTGGAATGTCGCCGACGAATCCAACTGATAGCCGTTTTGCTGTCGCTGTAGATAGTGAGGAGCGGGTTCGACTTGGAGAAAAGAGCGAGAGCGTGGACGATGGCGAGGTATTCGCCGATATTGTTGGTGCCACCCTTGTAGGGTCCCACCTTGAATATCTGCGTGCCGGTAGCCACCGCAACCCCTTGATATTCCATAATGCCGGGATTGCCCATGCATGAGGCATCGACCGCAATACCATTGATATCGATTTCGGGGAAAGCCTCGTAATTCACCACCTTGGCGGCTTTGTGCGACGCTATGCCTCGCAGAATGCCCATGTGGTCTTCGGGCTTCCCTCGGAAAGCGTTGATGGCACGCTCCTGCGAGGGGAACGCCTTGTATTGCGCTCCCGGAAAGCCATCGACCATCTCCTGGCACTCCTCCCAAGAGTTATACACCCCCGGTTGGCGGCCAACCCACACCACATACCACTTGTAGTCTTTCTCCATGAGCGTGTGCTATTTTTCGCGCATAAACACGTTGATGGGCGTTCCGGTGTATTCCCAATTCTCGCGAATCTTGTTCTCGAGATAGCGCAAATAGGGCTCTTTCACCCACTGCGGGAGGTTGCAGAAGAAGATGAAAGTGGGGATTTTGGAGCCTTTGAGCATCGTAACGTATTTGATTTTGACATATTTGCCCTTGATTGCAGGGGGTGGATATGCCGAAATCACCTCTTGCATCACGGTGTTGAGACGCGAAGTGGGGACGGTGCGCATACGGTTTTCATACACTTTCATAGCCTCCTCGAGAGCGCGGTGGATGCGCTGCTTGTTGAGAGCCGAAGTGAAAATAATCGGGAAATCGGTGAACGGAGCGAAGCGGTCGCGGATGGCATTCTCAAAAGTCTTGATAGCGGCAGTGCTTTTGTTCTCCACGAGGTCCCACTTGTTGACACACACCACAAGACCCTTCTTGTTGCGCGCGATGAGCGAGAAAATGTTGGCGTCTTGCGACTCGATGCCTCGTGTGGCGTCGAGCATGAGGATGCACACATCGGAATTTTCGATAGCGCGGATGCTTCTAATCACCGAATAGTATTCGATATCCTCGTTGACCTTAGACTTTTTGCGGATTCCGGCGGTATCGACCAGGTAGAAGTCGAAACCAAACTTGTTGTAGCGGGTGTAGATGCTGTCGCGTGTGGTTCCGGCGATGTTGGTAACGATGTTTCGGTCTTCGCCGATGAAAGCGTTGATAATCGAAGACTTACCCACATTTGGGCGTCCCACGATAGCGAAACGAGGGATGTCGGCAAGCGTTTCATCTTCGTCGGCATCTTTAAGCGGCATTTTGCGCACCACCTCGTCAAGGAGGTCTCCGGTGCCGAAACCGCTGAGAGCGGAGATTGCGAAAGGTTCGCCCAAACCAAACTTGTAGAACTCGGCATTGTTGTAGAGCAAGTCGTTGTTGTCGGCTTTGTTGCTTACAAGAATCACCGGCTTGGAAGAGCGTCGCAAGATTTGAGCCACATGGTCGTCGAGGTCGGTAATTCCGTTGGAAATATCGACAAGGAACAGGATTACATCTGCTTCATCAATAGCAATTTGCACTTGCTTGTTGATTTCTTCCTCAAAGATGTCTTCACTGTTAACGACCCAACCGCCAGTATCCACAATCGAAAACTCCTTGCCGTTCCATTCCACTTTGCCATATTGGCGGTCGCGGGTTGTGCCGGCGGTGTCATCGACAATAGCTGTACGCGATTGCGTGAGGCGATTGAAAAGGGTGGATTTACCCACATTGGGGCGTCCCACGATTGCGATAAGTTGAGCCATGATATAAAATTTTGAATTATGTTGATAAAAAATTAGTCTAAATAGCCGAAAGAGCGCAATTTGTTTTCGCGGTTGCGCCAGTCTTTCTCCACATTAACGAAAATCTCGAGGAACACTTTCTTTTGGAAGAAAGTCTCGATATCTTTGCGAGCATCGGAGCCGATTCGCTTGAGCATCGAGCCGCCTTTGCCTATTACGATAGCCTTTTGGCTGTCGCGCTCCACGTAGATAACTGTCATGATGTGGATGGATTTTTCTTTTTCGTCAAATTTCTCCACAATCACCTCGGCGCTGTAGGGCACTTCGTTCTCGCAGTGGAGGAGAATCTTCTCGCGGATGATTTCGGTAACGAAAAATCGTGCCGGCTTGTCGGTGAGAGCATCTTTTCCAAAGAAAGGAGGGGACGGCGGCAGCAATTCCACCACACGCTTCATGATGTTGGATACATTGAATTTCTCCTTTGCCGAGGTGGGGAAGATTTCGGCATTGGGGAGGATGCCCTTCCATCGGTCGTAAATCGCGAGAAGTTCGTCTTGTCCCTTGAGGAGGTCGATTTTGTTGATAATCAAGAGAATGGGAATTTTCTCTTTGGCGACTTTGTCGAGATAAGAGCGATTTTTCTCGGGGTTTTCCACCACATCGGTAACATAGATGAGGATGTCGGCATCGGTGAGCGCTTCTTCGGAGAAACTGAGCATACTCTCCTGCAACTTGTATTTGGGCTGGAGCACGCCCGGGGTGTCGGAGAACACAATCTGGTAGTCGTCGGCGTTGACGATACCGAGGATGCGGTGTCTCGTGGTCTGAGCCTTGGAGGTGATAATAGAAAGGCGTTCGCCCACCAATTGGTTCATGAGCGTTGATTTACCCACATTCGGGTTTCCGACGATGTTAACAAAACCTGCGCGGTGCATAGAGTGATAATGAAGAAAATGTAACTATGTGTATAAACAAAAAAAGCATCGTTGTAGATGCGTTTTTTGTTAAAAGAATGATGAACGGAATGCAAGCATCACGGGGATTAGCAGTCCCACACGATGTACATAGCGCCCCAAGTGAAGCCGGCACCAAAAGCGGTGAGCACCACTTTGTCGCCTTTTTTCAGTTTGGACTTGTATTCATCGATGCACAACGGAATCGAAGCGGCGCTTGTGTTGCCATATTTTTCGATATTGACAAGCACTTTAGCGGGGTCGATGCCGAGTCGAGAGCCAACTGCCTCGATGATGCGAAGATTAGCCTGATGCGGGATGAACCAGTCGATGTTGTCGATAGAGAGGTTGTTGCGTTTCAACACTTCGAGCGACGACTCGAGCATGTCGGTAACAGCGTGCTTATACACAGCCCTACCTTCTTGATAAACGAAATGCTGATGAGCATCAACAGTTTCGTGGGAAGCGGGGAGTACAGAGCCACCGGCTTTCATCACGAGGTGAGGGAGACCGGAGCCATCGACATGATATACACCATCGATAATGCCGACATTCTCTTCGGTAGGCTCAAGAAGTACAGCGGCTGCAGCGTCGCCAAATAAAGGACAGGTAGTACGGTCGGT
This sequence comes from Bacteroidales bacterium, assembly GCA_004557195.1. Taxonomy (GTDB): domain Bacteria; phylum Bacteroidota; class Bacteroidia; order Bacteroidales; family Muribaculaceae; genus W0P31-042. Next base: position 10,254 of record SFER01000057.1, read on the forward strand.
ATAATCGGTCATACTTGTCATTTTCTCGGCAGCTACAACAATCACCTTCTTGTAGAGTCCGGAGCAGATATAAGCCCTACCGGCCTGTAGAGCCACTAGGAAACCTGCACACGCAGCCTGGATGTCGTATGCGTAGGCATTAACAGCCCCGCAATCGTGAGCAATCACCGAAGCGGTAGAAGGGAATCGGTAGTCGGGGTTGGAAGTGGCGCAAATAATCAACTCAATCTCCGAAGCCGGCATATTGAGGTCGGCAAGGAGCTTGTTGATTGCTTTCACACCCATGAAAGAAGAGCCGGCACCCGGAGTTTTAAGGATGCGGCGTTCCTTGATTCCCACGCGTGTAGTAATCCACTCGTCGTTGGTATCCACCATCTTGGCGATGTCGTCGTTTGTGAGACGGTCATCGGGAACATATGAGGCGATACCACTGATTTTGGCGTTAATCTTCATAACAACTTGTTCATTTAAAAGTATATCCTAAATATGAGTGGATATTTAGGATACTCACAATAAGGGGTTAACTAAATCTCCAAATCAGGCCGTGATTATTCGGCTGCTGCTTTTTCGATAGCAACTTTACCACGATAGTAACCACACTCGCATACGCAGTGGTAAACGTGCCAAGCACCGCAGTTAGGGCAAAGTGCCAAAGTAGGTGCTACTGCTTTATCGTGAGTTCTTCTTTTTGCTGTTCTGGTCTTTGACTGTTTACGTTTAGGATGTGCCATTTTTATTTAAATTTTTAATTGTTATCGTTTAAATTCTTCAAAGCCTCCCATCTGGGGTCAATGAAAGAATCGGAGTTATCAATATCTTCTTCCAACTCATCGTCGAACCCACCTTCGATAAGTTCGTCGTTGTCGTCGAAATTTCGAGCGGTCAACTTGCGAAGTTTCGCGCTCATAGCCTTGTTGCACATTCCCGCAGGGTGGACATGCTTCAAGGGAATAGTGAGCATAACGGTGTCGTAGATAATATACGACACAAGGCTTCCGATTGCGGGATGACGAGGAGGTCGTCTTTTTCGTCGGAATACTTATCACCATATTTAACTGTAAGGTGATAAGTGGTGTCAACAATATGCTCCATATCGTCGAGACACCTGTCGCATGGGATAAAAATCACACCATTGAGGGTAAAGTCGAGGTGGAAAATATCCCCCTTGTTATTTACCTTCAAGACGACTTTGACATCGCCTTTCTTCACGTCAGGGCTTTCCATGTCTTTGAAAAACTCTGTTGTTAACTCATATTCAAACTCTTGCGTGCCCAATGGCATCCCTTTTAGAGGGAGTTTGAAGGC
>SFER01000058.1 GCA_004557195.1 Bacteroidales bacterium
GGGTTTACACCGGTAAGCAAGTTGATATAGTGAGTGGTTCCCACACTGAAAGTGGTGCGGAAACGGAGAGTGAGATAGCCATCCTCGGCGACATTCACCCAGTCGCGCACTACATTAACCAAATCGTTGCCATACACCTCATCATTACGCTCTCCGAGCGAAGGCACGGTGTTTTTGGTGCGGATGCTATCCATGGCGTTTACACGCACGGTCTTGGTATAGCCCGGCATTGGAGTAACATCGAGAATCGTAGCGTTTACAAGAGCGCGCACCTCCTTGTTGCCGTATGGCGACTTTGTAATATTCTCGGGCACCCATGTAGTGTTGTCATCCACTTGAAGGAAGAAAGTGTTGTCGGGTGCGACCTTGCAGGTTACCAACGCGTTTGGATAGTAGTAACCATTGTCGCTTTTCCAAACATCATCGTCGTCATCACACGACACAAAACCCGCCGACATCGCAGCGAGAACAATCATAGAGAATAATTTAAATGCTTTCATAATGTTAGTAAATTTTAGTCTATTCACCTATATAAACTCGAAAAAGCGGAAACCTTGCAAAGCGACACAGATAAAAAATGTTAAAACGCTCGATTTTGTTAAAAACAGCCGCTTTCCGGGATTGTTACATTTTGAAAAATTTCACTCTTGCCATGATGCCCCACATTAAATAAATGCTTAACTTTGTGATGAAAATGAACAACACGTAATGGATTTCACACCGGTAGCAAGATTGTTTTTCAAGAATAGGATAGCCGCAGCACACGATTTTGCGACCTGTGGCGATGAAGTGCAACTCCGCCAGTTGCGCAGCCTTCTTAATGCCGCTCGCCACACCGCCTATGGCAAGCTCTACGGCTTTGCCGACATCGACAGCTACGCCAAGTGGAGCGAGCGCGTGCCGGTGGTATCCTACGAGGAACTGAAACCTTACATAATGAAGGCACTTGCCGGCGAGCGCGACCGGTTGTGGCGTGGAACCACCACCCATTTTGCGCAATCCTCGGGCACCAGCGACGGTCGCAGCAAATTTATCCCCATCACAGCCGACTCATTTGCCAAATGCCACTATCGCGGCGCTTCCGATGTCGTTGCTCACTACCTCAACATCAATCCTCACAGCCGCTTGTTCTCGGGCAAGGCGTTTATCCTCGGCGGCTCATTTGCCTCGACAATCACAGCACCCAAAGGGGTGCATGTGGGGGACCTGAGCGCAAATCTCATCCAAAATATCAACCCTGTGGCAAATCTGTTCCGCGTGCCGTCGAAACAAGTGGCACTTATGGAAGACTGGGAGAAGAAACTCCCGGAATTGGTGCGGCAGAGCATCGGCGAGAACATCACCAACCTCTCGGGAGTGCCCTCGTGGTTCCTGTCGGTGCTGAAAAAGGTGCTTGAAACCACCGGAGCAACGTGCATCCACCAGGTGTGGCGCAACTTGGAGGTGTTTTTCCATGGCGGTATAAATTTTGAGCCCTACCGCGAGATTTACAACTCGATTTGCGACACATCCAAGATGCATTTCATCAACACCTACAATGCATCCGAGGGATTTTTCGCCACACAGACATCGTGGGACACAACAGCGATGATGCTACTCCTCGATATCGGCGTGTTCTTCGAGTTCCGAACCCTCGACGGCTCCAAAGTGCTCCCCATTTGGGAGGTGCAGCAGGGGGAGACCTACGCGCTGATAATCACCGCCAACAACGGACTTTGGCGCTATGAGATAGGCGACACGGTTACTATCGAGTCGCTCGCACCGGTGAAAATCTCGATTGCCGGGCGCACAAAGCACTTCATCAACGCATTTGGCGAGGAACTGATGGTGCACAATGCCGATGCGGCAATCACAGCCACAGTGAAAGCCACCGGAATGGGTGTTCTCAACTACACCGCCGCCCCGGTGTATGCCTCTCGCGAAGAGAAAGGGCGTCACCAATGGCTCGTGGAATTCGACGGCGACCCCGATGCGGAAGCGGTGCGGCATTTCGCCATGCTGCTGGATGAAAACCTGCGCAAAGAAAATTCCGACTACGACGCCAAGCGCACCGACGACCTGTTTATCACTCGCCTCGAAATCGTGAAAGCAACCCCCGGGGTGTTTGACGCCTGGCTCAAATCCACCGGCAAACTCGGCGGGCAGCGCAAAATACCGCGGCTCTCCAACGACCGCAAAATAATCGACACAATACTAAAACTAAATAATAAAGCATTATGAAACTAAAATTTTTCTCTCTGTTGATTGCTTTGACTACATTCTGCACCTCATGGGCAGGAACTCCAAAGTATATTTTCTATTTCATCGGCGATGGAATGGGTATGGGACACATTATGAGCACCGAAACCTACAACCGCACCGTGCTCGGCAACACCGACCCCATCCTCATGATGCAATTCCCGGTGGCATCTCTCGCCATGACCTACAGTTACAGCAGCCCGGTTACCGACTCGGCGGCGGCAGGAACCGCACTCTCGACAGGGCATAAGACAAGAAACTATATGCTCGGAATGGGTCCCGACACAATCCCGGTGTATAGCATTGCCAAATCGTTCAAAGAAAACGGCTATGGTGTTGCAATAACCACCACCGTCGCTCCCGATGACGCTACCCCCGGCTCTTTCTACACCCATGTGCCCAATCGCAGCATGTACTACGAGATAGGAATGGACATGGCTCGAAGCGGATACGACTTCTTCGCCGGTAGCCACTTGCGCGGACTTAAAGACAAGGAAGGAAAAGAAACCGACCTGCTCCCCACCCTCACCAAAAACGGCTATCAGGTGGCATACGGTGTCGATGAAATCGACAAAGCCTCTAAGAAAGTGGTGCTCCTCGCTCCCAAGAAGAGTTTCAACGGCTACCAGTGTGGCTACACCATCGACAGCGTGCCCGGCGCACTCACTTTGCCCCAAATCACTAAGGCTGCACTCGACCACCTCACAAAAGTGTCGCCCGACAAGTTCTTTATGATGGTGGAAGGTGGAAATATCGACTGGGCAGCCCATGCCAACGATGGCGGTGCCGTAGTTAAAGAAATCCTCAACTTCAACCAGGCAATCAAGATTGCCTATGACTTCTACCTTGCACATCCCGATGAGACTCTCATCGTTATTACAGCCGACCACGACACCGGCGGCATGACAATCGGTGTGAGCAAAGGTCCCAAGATTGTCAATTTCAAGAATATCGACTTCCAACGCATCTCCAAAGATGTTTTTGCCGAACGATGCGCCGCTCAACTCAAAAGCAAGAGAATCTACCGCTGGGAAGACGCCAAGGAGGAACTCACATCGCTTTTCGGCTTATATAAAGAGGTGGCTGTGAGCGAGGCTCAAGACAAGCGACTCCAAGAAGCGTTCGACCTCGAATATGTGCAGCGCGCAAGCCGCGATAACAAGACACTCTATGCCACATTCACAGGATTTGCCGAGACCGTGTTCGACGTGTTGCAACACATCAGCGGATTTGGCTGGACCACCAACAGCCACACAGGCAATCCGGTGCCGGTGTTTGCAGTGGGCGCCGGAAGCGAGAAATTCTCGAAAATCTCCAACAACATCGAAATCCCACACCGCATAGCCGATGCCGCCGATGTGGAATTTGACAAGTAACCACTCTGCTTTTCACCTCATAAAAGTGTGCCTCGCCCCCCTACGACGGCACACTTTTTTACAATACCAATAATCTACCACAATTGTGGTATTGCGAGAATGACGCATTGTGTATAATTTTGCAGTGTTGAAACATTAAACATATAGAAATATGGCAAGAATTTACAAAAATCTCACAGAATTAATTGGTAAAACCCCGCTTTTGGAGGTTGGCAACATAGCAAAATCGGAGTCGCTGAAGGCTCGCCTCTTAGTGAAACTCGAATATTTCAACCCCGGAGGAAGTGTCAAAGACCGCATAGCATTGGCAATGATTGAAGATGCCGAGAAGAAAGGAACACTTGCTCCAGGCGGACTTATCATCGAGCCGACAAGCGGCAACACCGGTATCGGACTCGCATGGGTGTCGTCGGTGAAAGGTTATCGCCTAATCCTCACCATGCCGGAAACCATGAGTATTGAGCGACAAAATCTGCTCAAGGCACTGGGTGCGCAACTCGTTCTCACCCCCGGTAGCGAAGGGATGAAGGGCGCAATCCGCGTTGCAGAGGAATTGAAGGCACAAAACCCCGGTTCACTTATTCTACAACAATTCGAGAATCCCGCCAACCCTGCCATACACTTGGCTACAACAGCCGAGGAGGTGTGGAACGACACCGATGGTAAAGTGGATATCTTTGTTGCCGGCGTGGGCACCGGTGGCACACTCAGCGGCACAGCCAAAGGCCTTAAGAAGCACAATCCGGCAATAAAAGCGGTTGCCGTGGAGCCAAAAGGCTCTCCGGTTCTCAATGGCGGCAAACCGGGACCGCACAAAATTCAAGGTATAGGAGCCGGATTTGCTCCGAAAAACTATGACTCATCGATTGTCGATGAAGTAGTTGATGTCGAGGACAACAATGCCATTGGTGCATCGCGCCTGCTTGCACAGAAAGAAGGGTTGCTTGTAGGTATCTCGGCAGGAGCCGCTCTCTACGCTGCCCTCCAAGAGGCAAAGAAACCCGAGAACGAAGGCAAAACCATCGTGGCACTTCTCCCCGACACCGGTGAAAGATACCTCTCCACAGTGCTATATGCCTTCGAGGAATATCCACTGTAATTTATGAGTACTGATATAGCCACTGATTTTATTATCGCTGATAACCAAAGCATTACCCGTACAGGAATCCGAGTCTTTATCGAGAACCTGTATGGGCAATGCCCTATTATCAATGTAGAGGACAAAAAGCAACTCATCTCGGCACTCGAGAAGCAGAGCCGACACACAGTGGTGATTATCGACTACACGCTGTTTGATTTTGAAAGCATCGACCGCATGATTCTCATCGGTAAGCGATTCCCCAACGTGTCGTGGCTTATGTTCTCAGCCGAATTGCAGGAACCGCTACTGCGACTTGTGGGCTACGAGCAAAACATAGGCATTCTATTCAAAGAGAGCAACGCAGAGGAGATAACAGCGGCTTTGCGCATCACCGTAGCCGGCGGGAGATTCATCTGCCACCAGGTTTCGGAACTGCTACTCACCCACTCCACCAAAGATGATACCACCTCACGGCTCACTCCCACCGAAATCGAGATTCTCAAGCTCATTGCCAAAGGGAAATCGGCAAAAGAGATAGCGGCGGAGCGCATTTCGAGCGTCCACACAATCATAACCCACAAGAAAAATATTTTCCGCAAGATAGGCGTCAATACAGCCTATGAAGCCACACGCTATGCCGTTCGCGCCGGAATTGCCGACACCGTTGACTACTACATTTGATGCGATGCCAAATAGTCGGTGATGAGCGCCGCGAGAGCATCGGTGCTCTCGGCTATCTGCGTGCGGTCCTCCAGATTGGAAGAATTGAACTCAATTGTAGCCTTGCCGTAGAACTTTGCACGCGCGGCAAGCGATGAGACGATAAATTCGCGCAACTCATCATCGGTTTTCGATGCCACAAGCGGGCGTTTCGCCTTTGCCGAAGGGATGGTGAGGCGATTGAAAATAATCTCGGGAGTGGCATTGAGAAACACCGACACCCCATGTTCATTCATCACCTCCATATTGTCGAAATGGCAAGGCGTGCCGCCGCCACATGCCACAATCGTACCCTCGAAATCGCACACCTCGAGGAGCATATTCCGCTCGATTTTGCGGAACGCCTCCTCTCCGCGCTCGGCAAAAATCTGCTTTACACTGCGGCAAAAGCGGTTCTCGATGAAGATATCGAGGTCGATAAACTGCAAATTCATTTTTGCCGACAAAGTGCGTCCGAGAGTGGTCTTTCCACTACCCATAAATCCGACGAGAAAAATTGGTCTCATAATGCGGTGTTGAATGTTTTCACAAAGATACACATTTTTCTCCACTCGGCAATTACTCGACACGATATCCCGGCGAGCATGGTAGGGACTACACACGCCGGGATGTTATTTGCGGCTATCAATACCAGAATTTTGTGGGGAGGAGGAGCGAGCCGGTTGCGGCTGTGCCCGAAAGTTTTATCTTCAAAACAGTGTGGCATGGAGCGCATAGCCGGAGCTTTTCAGGACGCTCCGCGGCTCCTTCTACGACATGGGTATTGAGGATGGCATCGATGGCACAAAGGCTATCCACGCCATGTAGCGTCGCCACGGCATTGATGTGCGGCGAATCGATGTGCCACTGCACGATGCGCGGCGCCAGCGGCAGAGAAAAAGGATGGGAGGTATATTCTATCGGCAATTCATCGGCAGGTACCTCATCGGCGGTGTCTGCCACGATGTTATCGGCAGTTACAAGCAATCCCGAGGCATCGAAATGATGCGAGGCAATGGTGCGTCGGTAATAGCGACCCGAGGAGTTCCACACAGTGGCATTTCCGGCATGGTCGATACTCCACAATTCACCGAAACGCTCGACATAGGAGAGAGCATCGACATCGACATCTCGCGCCACCACCTTGATGTTGCTCCCCGAAACGGCATATATGGTGTTGCCCGAAGCGAAATACACCCAGTCCATGCCGGCAGCCACGCAATCGCCGTCATGCACCCCGAGACGCGCTATACATCGCGACTTAACCGAATTTTTCTCGGTATCCACGCTATACACGCCATCGGATGAGAAGGCATAGAGCGGAAAACGGCCGAAAATGTTGGCGGTTACCGGCTTTGTTGGGGCAATCACTGCGCAAATATTGCCATCGCCAAACCTGCGACGCGATTCCACCGCAAACGGATTGCCAAGCGGAGAAGCGGTGAGCACATTTGAGCTTCGAAAGCGCGGGAACGGCTCTTCGGGTTTGTCTTTGAGGATATCATCATCTTCCTCCTCGACATTCACTTCGGTGAGGGTGATTTCGTTGAGATTGGCATCGACATAATAGGAATAACCATAACGCGACTGCGTGAGCGGAAACGACACATAATAGGTTTTATTGCCGATATCGGCGGAAAACGCAATCTTATAAGCGCCGGGGACATGCACCGCAATCATTGGCGAGAGAATAATGCTCGCGGGCTCGCTTTTCGACACCTCATAGGCTACGCTTTCCCCTTCGTGGGTGCGACACCACACGAAAGTCTGCGAACAGGTCCAGGCCTTGGTGATAATCCCGGTCATGAAGTTGTGCAAAGGGTTGTTCATGACAAACGCCTTATCGCCGCCGCCGAGATAGAGGATGCCGTCGAAAGAGGCTATCGCATCGGGATGCCGCTCATAGTAGCACTCCTCCATAATCGGCACAAACGCAGCCGCATCGATAGTCTCGTCTTGAATAGTGTTGTAGTCGATACACCATGTGGGGCACATGTTGGGAGTAACAGCGTAGCGCCTCCACCCTATTGCTTCGATAGTGTTGTTGCGTAGAGCCTCCATATTCTTGATGGTGCCGAGGAGACGCCACTTATCCGAATTGGCAAGCGCATTGGCAAGACGCTCACTTTCGAGATGCGGCAATGTGGCATTGAGAAAATAGTCTCTCGAAGGCGATGTAACGATGTCGCACCTGTATTTCGCATTCCCCTTGAGAAACGGCGACGGCATCTCGGCGATATACAATTCGATGCAATCGATGAGCGAGTCCCATTCGCTTCGCCCATTCCACATCACCGACACGGCAAGAGAATATGACTCAATTTCCACCGTAGCCTCATCGGTTCCGGAAAACACGCTCGAGGAAGTGCTCACATGAAACTCGGTGGAGCCTATCCCCTGTACTCCGCGCCCTACAATCACCAGAGTGCTGCACCAAAGATACGAGCCATCGATCATCTTCACCGCATAGCGCAAGGCTACAGGCTGCACAAACTGCCCCAATGTGCGGCGCTCCTCAATCATCGCGGAATAGGTCTCGCGAAGCCTCCCCGTGATAGCGCTCACATCGCTGCTATCGAGCGGCACCGCCCAACTTGTGTAGCCGTTGCGGAAAGAATATGGCGCAACCAAACGCGTTGTTTTGGTCAATTCCACCGCCGAAAACGCAAGTTGTGGCACGCCATTCAATCGATGCAGGATAGAATACTTGGTGCCACCTTCGTAATGAAGATACACCAAATTCTTGGTAGTGTTCACCACCACAAAATCGCCCACACTCACCGCTTTCACCGGAGAATACATAATGCTCCCTATCGGGATATTGCACACCTGCAACTTCCCATCCTCGATATAGGCATAGAGCGACAGATTCGTGCCATTATAGACAAGGAAATTGAGCCTATCGCCGCGACGGTCGGCAATGAGAAGAGAGTAACCCGATGGGAGCGACAACAATTCGCGCGGCATCCCCACAGCCACAAGCGCATTGCGGGTTTCCCGCATATTCACAACATCGCCGGCAGCGCCTCTTGTGCCGGCTTCTACATTCACGCGTGCCTCGGCGCACGATGGAGCAACAGAATTAGTTTTCAAATTCATAGTAATAATAGATTAATTAATTCGACGGTGCAAAGATAATACCCCACCCCATGTTAAAAATGGCAAATTTACCATTTCCGGCAAAATCTCCCCAAAAAATCCATTTTTGGACCATTTTTATCATTTATCCCTCGATTTTAAAAAGTGTACGCGCGCGTACACAATTTGATTTGGGCGCACATTCACCGCCCTTTTCCCCTGAGATTTTCCACAAACGGCTTGCAGCGCGCGAAATTAATGCGTTTGTTATAGTTATGTGGCAATAAAATGGTAACTTTGTGGAAAAATTTAGGTATATGGCTGTTAAAAAGTTGGTTTTAATGATGACGGTTGTGGCAATGTGGACCTCTGCCGCAGCACAACTCAAGATTAAACTTGCCGATGTGGATACTATCTACCACCCATCGATTTCGGGAACGGTTAGAGGAAAATTTGAATACCAAACCGAAGAGAGAGAATCGCGCTTCATGGTGCGCAACGCACGCCTTGCGGTGTCGGGCAACGTGGTGAAAATGGTGTCGTACAAGGCTGAAATCGATTTGTGCGACGAGGGTTCGATAAAGATGCTCGATGCCTATGTGAGGGTGTCTCCGCTCAAAAACGGACGATTCACCATCGGACAGTTTCGCGTGCCCTTTACCATCGACGCTCACCGCTCGCCCCACACACAATATTTCGCCAACCGTTCGTTTATCGCCAAGCAGGCGGGCAACATCCGCGATGTGGGTGCCGCTATAGGCTACACTTTTCCGCTTGCAATGCCCATCACCATCGAGGCGGGGATTTTCAACGGCTCGGGTCTCACCGGACAAAAAGACTATTGGACCAATCGTGTAAACTACTCGGCAAAACTCCAATTCAAGCCCCTGAGCGACATTGCAATAGTGCTGAGCACACAGTCGATTTCGCCCAACAAGAAGCCGGTGTATATGCACGATGCCGGAGTGTCGCTCACCCCCGGCAGATGGCTGCTCGAGGCTGAATACCTCTATAAGCACTATAAGAACAACGCTTTCAAGGATGCCCACGCCGTTAACGCGATGGTGGGATATTTCATCCCGGTGAACAAGGCGGTGAGAACAATATCGCTGCTCGGCCGCTATGATATGCTCACCGACCACAGCAACGGCACACTCGACGAGAACGGCAACATGACACTCACCGACTCGAAGCGCCACCGCGCCACTGCCGGAGTAACCTTGAGCCTCGGCTCAAAGTTTCAAAGCGACATAAGGGTGAATTTCGAGAAATACTTCTATCCCGACAACGCCATGGTGAAGCCGTCGGAAAAAGACAAACTTGTAGTGGAATTTATGGTGCATTTCTAATGCCGCGGGGCATAGAACAGCAGCCGCTAATTGTTGAATCCGAAAGCGAAATTATCAACCCAAAGGGTCATCCCGGGAGTGCCCACATAGGCGGTTCCGCAGCCCGACGACGCCATCATCAGCACATGAGTGGGTGTCTCGTCGGCTTTTGCCCAACCTTCTTCAATCACAGGCACCATCTTGCCGCGGCTGTTCTTGGCATAATATGAATTTTCTTTCGAGATAAGCCCCATGAAACTGCGATAGAACGGCTGTCCGGTGATGTCGCCATAGTGGATAGGGAGCCTGTGCCCATTGACCCACGAAGCCACTGTCTTGCCATAACGCTCGCGTCCGGTGCCCACACGCAAGGCGTGGATATTACCATCGGCATCCTCCCAGCGCTTCTGCAACAACACATACACCTCGGCATAGTCTTGCCCCGCAAGGTCTTTCTGCTTGCCGAAACCGCTTGAATAGATGCGGTTGCCGGCGGGAACGGTTACCTTGTAGTCAAACTGGAGGAAGTCGGGGCGCTTGGTATAAGCGAGACCCATCTCCATCTTGCCGTATGGGTTGCTGGTGCTCTTTATCGGCTCATAGATGCGTCCGAGGAATATACTACCGCTCACGAGCACCTTGAGGTTGATGATGCCGATAGCCCTCACCTTCTCTATCACCGTGCACAATTTTGCGCAATAATCGTTGCCGGAACGCTGCTCGCGATACACCGCATTGCTTGTCTTGGTTACACCACTCACCTTTGCCATGACATTGGAAGTAGCCCACGGCGAGCCCCCTTTGTTAACATAGGGTATATCCCCTTCTATTACCTCATCGGGTCCTATTTCGTAGAGAGTCATTGTCTTGCCACCGATAATCGACGACTCCTTGATGTGTCGCTCAACCCAGTGGTTCATATCTCCGTAGTGAATTTTCTCAAGTCGCTGCGCCGAGCCATACAACGATGCAGCGGCAACAAAAAGACTGATAATTGCTATTTTTTTCATCATTTTTCTCTAATCTTAGTTTTTGGGATGCAAAATTAACTGAAATATAGATAAAAAAGAAACATCCGAGGAACTAAAACTGCTCAAAGAGTGGGCAGAATTGTCCGATTTTGCCATTTTTTAATAATTTCTGCCCGAAAAACCTTTTTGGAGCCTGGCTGAAAAAAGTTTTATCATACAGCAATAGTAGTTATTGAGAATCATGCGCTGACTTTTATCTTTGGGTGAAATCTTTTTACGGAGCATATCCTTTGCTGCTTCGCGCGTTGTTGCTACGCCCTCCATTTGGCTTGAAGCGATAGCCTCCTCCATAATAGAACTGATTAC
>SFER01000059.1 GCA_004557195.1 Bacteroidales bacterium
CCGGAAACCACAAATTGCCAACTTGTAGTTTGCAATCCTGCGAAATCCACGGCAAGCATAGAGCAGATAAATCCCACTGTGCCAAACACACGAATTGGAGGGAAGTCTTTTACTGTGTCCATCCCTGCCTTGGTAAGCGCGTTAAATGCCACCGAGTTGGCAAGTCCGATTGTGGGCATAAAGAATGCTACAGAGAGGGTATAGAGCGAGAACAAGGGTACAAATTCCACCGCATCGCCCGCTGTGAACGCATACCATCCTGCTCCAATCATAAACATGCCGGCAAGCGCGTGGCATAGACTATACACTTTTTGTGCCGCAAGTACTCGGTCGGCAAGAATACCCATAAGTGCCGGCATAAACAACGACACAAAACCCTGGACTGCGTAGAACAATCCGATTTGTCCACTCATCCCATGAGTGGCAAGATAAGAACCCATACATGTGAGGTAGGCTCCCCAAACGGCAAATTCGAGGAAGTTCATCACAATGAGGCGTAATTTCAAATTTCGCATAATGTATTGATAAGTTTTAGAGTTAGTATTATTCTTTGTCGGTTAAATTTTGCGATGCTCGTTTTTTCTCAATCACCGCCTTGATTTCGGCAGCACGCTCATATTTTTCCTCTTCGGCGGCGCGCCCCATCATCTTTTCAAGGGTGGCAATGGTGTAACGGTCGAGGCTCACTTCACGAGGCTTGGGCTCATCTGCTACAATATGTTCTTTATCATCGCCCAAGATAAGTCCGGTTTCCTCAACCACTTGCTGTGTCGCATAAATCGGTGAATTGGTGCGCACCGCTATTGCGATGGCATCCGAGGTGCGGGAATCGATTTTCACTTGCATCTCGTCGTTGCTAAATGAGAGTTCGCTATAGAACACTCCGTTTTCAAACTTGTAGATGAGCACTTTGTCGAGTTGCACCCCGAAAGCATGGCTGAAACTCACAAAGAGGTCGTGGGTGAGCGGCCGTGAGGGCTGCACTCTTTCGAGATAGGCTGCTATGCTCTGTGCCTCTGCCACTCCCACAATCACAGGGATACGGCGCCTGCCATTCTCCTCGGCGAGTAGCAGTGCATAGACTCCATCTTTCACCTGGCTGTAGGTGATGCCATATACCGAAAGTTTTATTAAATCGTCCATTTTCTTTCGTCAATCTATTTTCTGTCCGGTAATTACTCCACTTCCGTAGCACAAGTGTGCCGTACGGTCGTATATCACGGCAAACTGCCCGGGCGCGATTCCTTGAACCTTATTCTCTGCCTCTATCACCCACTCGCGGTCGTGCAAGTGGCGTAATGTGGCGGGTATAAACTCGGGTGAGTGCCTGTTCTTGAACATTATTTCAACCTTTTCGACACCTTCACCCCAAGGATTGCCGGAAATGAAGTGCATCTCATCGAGATGGAGTATTTTGCCATACTGTTTCTCGGTGTCGTAGCCGTTGCTCACATAGATTACGTTGTCCTGAATGTTTTTCTTCACCACATACCAGGGACCGCCACTCAACCCGAGCCCTTTGCGTTGCCCGATTGTGTGGAACCAAATTCCGTTGTGAGTTCCGAGTTTCTTTCCGGTTTCCAGTTCGATAATATTCCCTTTTTTCTCTCCGAGATGGCGGCGAATGAAGTCATTGTAGTTGATTTTGCCGAGGAAGCAGATCCCCTGACTGTCTTTACGATAGGCGTTAGGCAATTTTGCCTCCATCGCAATCTCCCTCACCCTGCTCTTGGGCAATTCTCCAAGGGGGAACATGAGATGTTTAAGTTGGTCATACGAGATTTGAGCGAGGAAATCGGTTTGGTCTTTCACCGGGTCAACCGCTGTGGCAAGATACTTCACCCCATCGACAAAATCGGTCGAGGCATAGTGTCCTGTGGCGGTGATATCAAAATCCTTTCCCCAACGCTGCTCGAAGAACCCGAATTTAATCATCTTGTTACACATCATGTCGGGATTGGGCGTGAGTCCGGCTTTCACCGTGCGCAACGCATATTGCATCACGTTTTCCCAATACTCCTCATGAAGCGACACCACCTCAAGCGGCAATCCATAGCGACGCGCTATGAGGGTGCACATCTCTATATCCTCCTCGGCAGAACAATCGCCTTCGCCATTGTCCATTCCTATGCGGATATAGAAAAGATTAAGGTCATGTCCCTCCTCTTTGAGGCGGTGCACTACCACCGCACTATCCACGCCTCCCGAAATAAGCACTGCTATCCTCATATTCTAAGCCTCCTTGAGAGTGTCGTCATCGTCATTGGTCTTGTTGTTGTTAATGAGATGAAGCGAAATGAGATAATCGAGTGAAATCTTGCCCGGTCCCGAGAGAAGCAAGTAGAAGAATACACCTATGAAAAAGATTGGGATATATCCGGGTTGCATATAGTCTATCATTGTAGGGTCGGATACCACTTTTGTGAGCAGATAATGCTCGGCGAGCACCATCGACACAATCGCGGGCAACACCGAGATGCGTGTTAGAAACCCAACCATAATGAAGGTTGAACACACCACCTCTATCACAATCATTGCAATGAGTGTGGTGGTTGAAGACATCCCGAGCACTGCCGGAAACGTGGGTGCGTAGGCATTAAATGCCAGAATCTGACGGATGCCAAACTGCAAGAACATTATGCCGACAAATAGTCGCATAAACAGGCGCGAGAGGTTACTGTAGGTGTAACCTGCGCTATGCATAAACAAATATTTAATCCATTCTTTCATAACAACAAACAATAGGGTTAGCGATCAAGAGCCGAAATGATTGCATCGGCTGATATGTTTTTATTAATGATTTTCTTCTCGCCATCGAGCACATAGATTGCCGGAGACACACGCAAATCGTAGCGGTCGTGCGCCTCGTGCGATGCGGCATTAATCCACTGCGGTGAAGATGCCTTGGCGGCATCGCCCCACTCCTTGCTGTAGTTGTCGGCAGAGATACTGAGTATCGACAACTGTCCGCTGGAGATGAGGTTATTGATGGCTACATTGGTACTCAAGCGAAGGCGTGCGATTGAACAATCCACACAATCCTTATCCTCGAAAATGAGAATGAGTGTCGGGGTTTCAATCGAATAGAGGTTCTGCTCTTTGCCATCGGCATCGCGAAACTTGAAGTCTTGCGCCTCAACTCCAATTTGGTTATTGTTGATTCTCTCCACCTGGGCTTGATAGCGTTGCTTCTCCCCTTTCTTCACTCGCGATGAGCGCATAATATTGTTCACAAAGAAGAGATACGCCTCATCGCTCTGATACGGCGCACCCGGCGAATACATCAAGTCTTCCACCACATTGGCAATCTTCCAAAAATTGGACATATTAGACTGTGCTTTATTCATTAGGTCGTTGACCGAAGATTTCACAACGGTTTTGTTGGCATATTGGAAAAACACAATGTAATCTTCGATTGCAGATGCCAGCAACGCCTCGTCGGCAAATGGTTTTGACAGATTGCATTTTTCCCAAAAATGTGCAACAAAATAGTTGGAACGATTTTCGAGAGTGGTCATGGTGTCGGGCACCACGGGGTATTCAAATAGTGTCTTGTTCTGTTCAGCCCCATATATTGTTATCACTGAACAGATTACGGCAACAAATAGAATAAATCGGCGTATCATAATTTGAATAAATGAATATAGTTTGCTTAAAATCTATCAAAAATACTTCATTTTACAAAGATAACCAAATTACAAGCCCGAAAACAGTCGTTAAGCAACATTTTTTAAGAATCAAAACCTGTTTCCGCTCCCTTGCAGAAAAGAATACGCACGCCTCTTTGCAAGGCATGCGCATCCCGAATATCTAACTTTTATCTGTCTTTTAGAGACAAATTGCTGCTTCAAGAGCGAGAATCATCATTTCGCGGAATGAGTTCTGGCGTTGTTCTGCTGTGAGTTCCTCGTGGTTTACAAAAGAGTCGCTGATTGTGAGAAGGCAAGCCGCCCTCTTTCCGAGCACATTTGCATTGTGGAACAATGCGAAACTTTCCATCTCCACGCAGTCGCTACCTGTATTCTCGGCAATGTCTTGCCATGTGCCTTGTGAAGCCTCGCGATAGAAAACATCGCTCGAGTGTACCACGCTGTATTTGCAGTTGATGTTCAATTCCTCTGCTTTTTTCATGATGAGGTCGTTGATTTCGGCGCTTGGAGCAATTGCTTTGTCATAGCAGCCGCCTTGTGTCTTGGCAAACGAAGACTCGCTAACCGCTGTCTTGGCAAGTGTTACATCCATAACCTTGAGCCAATCGCGATAACTGCCGGCTGAGCCGATACGGATAATATTCTCTACATCATAGAACTTAAACAACTCGTAGGAGTAGATGCCAATGCTCGGCATACCCATACCGCTTGCCATAACCGACACTTTAACGCCTTTATAGGTGCCTGTGTAGCCAAGCACATTGCGAACAGATGTAACGAGTTTGATATCATCAAGGAATGTCTCTGCAATAAATTTTGCTCTTAAAGGGTCGCCGGGCATCAATACTGTTTTTGCAAAATCGCCTTGGGCGGCTGAAATGTGGGGTGTTGCCATGTTTTTAATTTGATTTATTGTAATTAATAATTGTTTTTTATAAATCCGCTTATATGTTTTGCAACCTGCGGATTGCAAATATAATAAGATTTGTTGGTATCTCAATATTATGACGCAAAAAAACAAAGTAATTATCCTTTTCTGGGGTCGGTGATGGTCCAGTCGGTGATGTTGCGTGCCTCGGTGCTGAAATTTACGCCCACCTTCACCACCGGGAGATTGAGGAGTGCAAAGCGCTTGTCGTATTGCTTCAATTCGATTTGCTCCATCGCTTCCTCGGCTGATTTATTGAGTTTTATCTCAATGAGATACAGCGCTTGAGGTGCGTGGAGAACCAAATCCACCCGCCCTTTGGCGGTGTGCACCTCCACATCAAGATAGAATCCCATCAGCGAGAAGATTATGTAGAGCATTTGCTGGTAGTGTCCCTCGGAATTTGCATTGTCGCAATAGGGCACCGTGTCGAGGAATGTCTGCAGGAAGCGGATTGCTCCGTCCATATCATCCTTGACTATCAACTTTTTCATGCCTCCAAGCAATGGGTTCCATTTGCCGGGGTCGGCATTGACATATTTCGGGAAAAGAGCCTCCATCAAGCCGATTCTCACCTCGTTGTTGGGGATGTCGAGTGTGTAGGTGCGGATATCGCGGTCGTAGTCCTTGATTGTGAGGTAGCCGCTTTGATAGAGAAGCGGTGTGAGGCTTGTAAGTCGCTCTGCGGGAGCATCGAATCCCGAAGACCCGGCACTCTGCGGACCGAGTTCGGATGGCTGCACATTGAATTTGCGCATCATTTCGATAAGGTAGGTAGGCGTGCCACTCCCAAACCAATAGTTATTAAACGCCATGTCGCTGAAGGCATTCAGTAGGCTGAATGGGTTGAAAATGTCCGGCGAAGGCCAGGTGAAGTGGTAGCCGTCATAGCGATATGCCAATTCTTCGACAATCTCATCGTGAGTCTTGCCCTGGGCTTCAGCAAAAGCATCAATATAATCACCGAATTGCTCTGTGAGTTCCTCTTTTGTGATACCACAAATAGCGGCAAATTGGGGAAGCATGCTCACGTTCTTGATGTTGTTCAACTCGCTGAAAATACTGAGTTGAGAAAACTTGGTGATGCCGGTGAGGAATGCAAATTTAATATATGGGTCGCAAGCCTTAAGTGGAGAGTAGAAGTTGCGCATCACATTGCGAAGTTTCGGGAGATTCTCCTCCTCGTGCACCACATCGAGCAACGGCGCGTCATATTCATCAATGAGAATAACGACCTTCTTCTCGGTTTGCTCGTATGCCGCCATAATCAGGTTTTTTAGACGACTATTAACATCTATTGCAGGATTTGTAATTTTGAATTTCTTTTCATGTTCTGCAAGAGAATTTCCGAGATAGCGTTCTAAGGCATCTTTATCCATATGCTTGCCACCGCTCATGTCGAAGTGGAGAACTGGGTATTGCGTCCACTCGGTCTCCAAATTCTCGATAGCCAATCCCTTGAACAACTCTTTGCGACCTGTGAAATAACAGTGCAAAGTAGAGGCAAGAAGCGATTTTCCAAACCGCCTCGGGCGGCTAAGAAATACATATTGGCTATCGCCATTCGCCAACTCATACACTAAGTCGGTTTTATCGACATAGAGATAATTCATCTCTATTAATTTCTCGAATGTCTGTATCCCGATAGGGCATTTTTTCAATTTCCTTGCTTCCATAACTTGTGCTACTGCTGCTAATTTAATGCAAATATACAACTTAGACAACCAAATAGCAACATAAATTGTAAAAAAAATTCCGATATCAACCTTTATAGGTTTCAATCGACATTTTTCATGTGTTTTTGAACTATTTTTTGGGTGTAAAAGCATTGCTATCAGCGAAATTTTAACTAACTTTGCACCGTTTTAAATATAGAGAAAAAATTTATGGTAACACCTATCAAGAAAACCATCGCTCTTCCCGACGGAAGAACTATCACCCTTGAAACAGGTAAGTTGGCGAAGCAAGCCGATGGTGCAGTAGAATTGCGAATGGGCAACACGATGTTGCTCGCTACTGTTGTTTCTGCCAAAGAGGCAGGCGAGGGAGTGGACTTCATGCCGCTCCAAGTAGAGTATAAAGAAAAGTATTCGGCATTCGGCCGTTTCCCCGGTGGCTTCACTAAACGTGAAGGTCGTGCAAGTGATTACGAAATCCTCACAGCGCGTCTCGTTGACCGCGTGTTGCGTCCTTTGTTCCCCGACAATTATCACGCCGATACTTTTGTAAACATCATTCTTTTCTCGAGTGATGGAGTTGATATGCCGGATGCCCTTGCAGGTCTTGCAGCTTCTGCTGCTCTCGCTGTGAGCGATATTCCGTTCAATGGCCCGATTTCGGAAGTGCGCGTTGCTCGCGTCGATGGTGAATTCGTCATCAACCCAACCTTTGAACAACTAAAAAAAGCCGACATGGATTTGATGGTAGGTGCTACTTACGACAATATTATGATGGTTGAAGGTGAGATGGACGAAGTTTCGGAACTCGATTTGCTCAACGCCCTCAAATGCGCCCACGATGCTATCAAGGTTCACTGCAAGGCTCAAATGGAATTTGCCGAGGAAGTTGGAAGCACCGTTAAGCGCGAATATTGCCACGAAATCAACGACGAAGAGCTCCGCAAGGATGTGCGCGAAAAATGCTACGACAAGGCTTACGCTATTGCCAAAACCGGCAGTGCCGACAAGCATTGGAGAATGGACAGCTTCGACGCCATCTGCCAGGAATATATCGACAGCATTCCCGAAGAGGAACGCGAAGAGAAAGAGCCGCTCGTACGCCGCTACTATCACGATGTAGAGAAAGAGGCTATGCGCCGCTGCGTTCTCGACGAAGGTATCCGTCTCGATGGCCGTAAGACCAACGAAATCCGCCCAATCTGGTGCGAAACCGACTATCTCCCGGGGCCTCACGGATCTGCCGTGTTCACTCGCGGTGAGACTCAGGCTCTCGCCACCGTTACCCTTGGCACTAAACTCGATGAGAAGATTCTCGACGATGTATTGACTCAGGGTCGCGAGCGCTTCCTTCTCCACTACAACTTCCCGCCTTTCTCTACCGGCGAGGCTAAGGCACAACGCGGTGTGGGTCGTCGCGAAATCGGACACGGACACCTCGCATGGCGCGCTCTCAAGGGTATGCTTCCCGAAGGTTTCCCCTACACAGTGCGTATCGTTTCTGATATCCTCGAAAGCAACGGCTCATCTTCGATGGCCACTGTGTGCGCCGGCTGCCTCTCGCTTCTCGATGCAGGTGTGAAAATCAAAAAACCGGTTGCAGGTATTGCCATGGGTCTTATCAGCGATGCAGGCTGCACCAAATATGCGGTGTTGAGCGACATCCTCGGCGATGAAGACCACCTCGGCGATATGGACTTCAAGGTAACAGGTACCAAAGATGGTATCACTGCCACTCAAATGGATATCAAGTGCGACGGACTTTCTTATGAAATTCTCGAAAAAGCCCTCAACCAGGCTCGCGAAGGTCGCTTGCACATCCTCAATATCATCAACGAGACTATCCCCGAACCACGCGAAGACTACAAGCCTCATGTTCCGCGCATCGTTTCTATGACTGTGGATAAAGACTTCATCGGCGCTATCATCGGCAAGGGTGGTGAAACAATCCAAGGCATCCAGGAAGAAACCGGTGCTATCATCACCATCGACGAAATCGACGGCAAGGGAGAAATCGAAATCGCAGCAGCAAACAAGGAATCTATCGAAGCTGCCGTGGCTCGCATCAAGGCTATCGTGGCTGTTCCCGAAGAGGGCGAGATTTACACCGGCAAGGTGAAGAGCATTCTCGATTTCGGTGCATTTGTTGAATTTATGCCGGGCAAAGATGGCTTGCTCCACATCTCGGAGATTAGCTGGAACCGCCTCGACACAATGGCTCAATCGGGCATCAAAGAAGGTGATGTTCTCACTGTGAAACTTATCGAAATCGATAAGAAGACAGGCAAGTTCCGCCTTTCGATGCGCGCTCTCCAAGAGAAACCCGAAGGCTATGTAGAACGCCCCGAGCGTCCTCAACGCCCACAACGCCGCGAAGGTGGTGACCGTCGTAACAACAACGACCGCCCGCGCCGCGACAACGACCGTCCTCAACGCCGCGAAGGTGGCGAACGCCGCACTTTCCGCCACAACGACGGCAATGAAGGCAACAACGAAGAGCCTCGTAACAACGAATAGTTTTAAGTTATAATTTGATAATCGCTGTCGGTGGGCTTTCGGGTTCATCGACAGTTTTTTAATTCCGGAATTATGGCAGACAATTTTCTTGAAAACCAATACGAAGAATATCAGGCGCGGAAAGCTGAGCGCGAAGCAAAAAAGAAAGCCCTGTGGCGTAAGCGCCTCAAGGCTTATCAAGAATCGTTGAAGAAAAATCCGGGAGATAAAGAGTAGCCCACATCTTCGCAATATCGGGATATAGAAAAAGCGTGCCTCAACGAAGCACGCTTTTTCTATATCAGTAAAATTTACAGAAGTTTCTTGAGTTGAGCGGGGAGCTCGGCAAGGTCGGTAACACGCGCGGCAATCTCGCCCGAGCGGTCGATAAGGAAAATCGCCGGAATAGCTTGCACATTGTATTTTGCAAGGTTGCGCGATGCGGTGCCGGCTTCGTCATACACGGTAATCCAAGGCAAGTTGCTCGCAGCGGTTTTCCATGTGCTCACGTTGGTGTCGATACCCACCTGATAAATCTCCAATCCGCGCCCTTTGTTGGCATTATAGAGGTCGGAAAGGAGTTTGTTGAACGCCGGAGATTCCTGCACCTCGTAGGTGGTGAAGTTGAGGAGCACGACGCCACCTTTTTCGGCAAGTTTTTGCAGACTCTGAATTTTGCCGTTCTCATCGGGAAGCGCGATTTCGAGAATCTTTGCCTCATCGACATACATAGTGTCGGTAGGCGCAGAGCCACCTTTATATGTCGCCTTCTTTCCTGCGAGGTAGGTTTTTACGATGTTGGCAGTGCGGGGGTCGTTAGGACGAGAATAGCTGTAGGCGTTTGCCACAGCTCCGATGATGCGCAAATCCACACTGTTGGTGAAGTCGAAAAGCGGCGCACCGTTGATTTGCTTGTTGATGATATAATAGGCAAGCACACTGGCAGGAGTAGCCACGAGTTGCTGCGCAAGTTCGCGCTTAAATTCTTCGCGCTTCTTGGCAGCCTCAACAGCATCGGTGATAGCAGCGATTTCGCGTGCGCGGTGGTCGATTCTTGCCATATTCTCGGCGTTATCCGAACCTGTGAGCGAGTAGTCGGTTGCAAAATTTGCAAGAGTCGCCTTGATAGTGATATCGTCGAGAGAATCGACGGGGAAATACACCGAGCGGTCGTTGACAGTGAGGCGATACACCTGCGGCACATCGGGCGATTGATGTTTGATTTTGAAATCGCCATCGCCATCGGTGCGAGTCGAGTCGATGGGCACCCAGTAGCCGTTGATAGAGTTTTCGAGCAGAACAGGTTGATTGTCTGCGCCTTCGATATTGCCACTAATCGAGAAAGTGCCGTTGCCGGCGCAAGATGCCAGCAACAATGCTGCCGATGCAGCGAGTATTGTTTTCTTCATTATAAAAAAGAGCGTTATTTTGTTTTCAAATGACAAAATTACCACTTTTTTACGAAATAACCTTATAAAGCGCAAAAAACTTCGCCACACCGGTTGTTGTATGTCAGTTGTATGTCCGTTGTATGTACGTTCCTGTGCTTGTACGGGCGCAATATTTTGCGCCCACACCATCAATATCCGCACCATTCGCCAAAAAACACGTTAAAACAAGGTTAAATCACAAAATTGTGCGCAATCTGCACGCGCCCCGCCTCGCCCCGCCCTATCTTTGCCAAAAAAATCAAATGAAATTCACAACACAGGACATAATCAACGAAAACCTCGAGCGCCGCCGCGCCCTCACCGCCCGTGCCACCGCCTATGACCCAATCACCGGCGAGCGCAGCGCAGGCGGCGACCCATTTCCGTTTTATCCGTGCAATCAGTGTTCTTCATTGCTACACGCAGAGCTGCTTATGCACTGTGGCAGCAAACAGCCCGCCACCGCCTCCGGGGTGGCAATTATATATGTGTCATCGCTGTCCGGGCATGTCGCCGACACCCCGGTCGGCTCAATACCCGGTTTCGCACGGCTGCCACCACATGCCGGGGTGGCGAATTACCTCGCCTCTGGTCATCATCGTCGCTCTCGGTCATCGTCTCCGACGACGGCGGAGTGGCGATCGCAGCGCTGCGCCAATCGACATCTACCATGCCACCCGTCGAGCGGAAGTGCGCAGCGCAGGCGGCGCGAGCCATTTCCGTTTTATCCGTTTAATCCGTGGTGTTGATTGCTACACGCAGTGCTGTGCCCTGCCGGGCGAATCGAGTAGGAGGAAAATAACGTAGTATTTTTTTTACTACTGTTATTTTCCGACCTCTCACACCACCGTACGTGCCGTTCGGCACACGGCGGTTCTTTAATTGCGATGCAAT
>SFER01000060.1 GCA_004557195.1 Bacteroidales bacterium
ATTTTTGTTTGCAAAGATAGTGCAGGATGTGGTGGGGCGCTTGCAGATTGCGCGCAATTTGGTGATTTAACCTTATTTTAACGTTTTATTTGGCGATCGGGGGGCATTGATGGGGCGGGCGCAAAATATTGCGCCCCTACGAGCCATGAACGTGAACGTGAACATGAACATGAACGAATACAGCCGGGGTGGGGATTTTGTGGGAGCGCTCGGAGGCGGCAACGTCGTTAGGGGAGGCGGAGCTTGGCGATGAGTTTGTTGATTTTGGCGGTGCCTATCAGTGGGGCGTGGGCGTCTTCGGGGAAGGCTACGAGGATGTCGCCGGGATGGAGAGTGTAGTAATTGTCGGCTGGTTCGTCGGCGAAGGCAAAATCTTTCTCCTCGTTATAGGGAGTAGTGATATTTTTAACCGAGGAAGTGGGTTTGATGCCGATTGTCTCCTCGCCTTGAAGGAGGATGTGGACATCGATGTATTTGCGGTGCATTTCGAGCGACTGAGAGTCTTTGCATCGGGCATCGACAATGTCGTGATTAACAAACACGTCATCTCCATCAATTACATTTCTGCCAAGTGGGAGCTTTTGAAGGTCTTGAGAATTGAGGAAATCGAGGAGAAGCCCCATTTTTGGGTGGAGCGATAGCAGATTGGCACAATCTTTGAGATTGGAAAGTATCATATAGTTTAAGTATTACAAATTTGCAATGCAAAGTTCGCAATAAATATTAATTCGTGGCATCAAAATGGAAAATATTTTAAAGAGCCAACGAAAATGATTAATTTTGCAGATTATAGCAAGAGAATATGGTTTTTGAATTACATTCGGAATATAAGCCCACAGGCGATCAACCTGAAGCGATAGAGCAACTCACAAATGGGATATTGCGCGGCGACAGGTATCAGACATTATTGGGCGTAACAGGTTCGGGGAAGACATTTACGATGGCGAACGTGATAAAAAATGTCAACCGCCCTACCCTAATATTATCGCACAATAAGACTCTTGCAGCACAGTTGTACTCGGAATTCAAGAGTTTTTTCCCAAATAATTCGGTTCATTATTTCATTTCCTACTACGATTATTACCAACCCGAGGCTTATATACCATCGGCTGACAAATATATCGAGAAAGACTTGATGATAAATGAGGAGATAGACAGGCTTCGCCTTGCCACCACCTCGGCTTTGCTGTCGGGTCGCCGAGACATCATTGTGGTGTCGTCGGTGTCGTGCTTGTATGGAATCGGGAATCCCGATGATTTCAACGAGAACATTATCACAATAACCGTGGGGCAACCGTTGCAACGCAATGCATTTCTGCGCACACTTGTAGATGCGCTTTACTCGAGGACCGAACATGAATTGACTCGAGGCACATTCAGAGTGAAGGGAGACACTGTGGATATAAAACTTGCATACGAAGAAATACAGTTGCGAGTGATATTCTGGGGAGACGAGATAGAGTCGATTCAAACCATAGACCCCAACACCGGACTCACCGAAGAACGATTTGAAGCATTCAAGATATTCCCGGCAAACATATTTGTAACCACCAAAGAGCGCGCAGCCGCCGCGATTGCGCAGATAGAACTCGACTTGGGCACACGCGTCGAGCAATTTCGCAATGAAGGGCGATTGCTTGAGGCGACAAGGTTGCAAGAACGGGTAACCTACGACATAGAAATGATTAGAGAAGTGGGCTACTGCTCCGGAATAGAGAATTATTCGCGGTATTTCGACGGTCGCGACCCGGGAGTGCGTCCATTCTGCTTGCTCGATTATTTCCCCAAGGATTTTATCACCATAATCGACGAGAGCCATGTAACAGTGCCACAATTAAGGGCGATGAATGGCGGAGACATGTCGCGCAAAATCAACCTTGTGGAGTATGGATTTCGGCTTCCTGCCGCCATAGACAACCGCCCGCTTAAACTCGATGAATTTGAGGCACTTACAGGACAAACAATCTATGTGAGCGCCACACCGGCAGATTATGAATTGCAAAAGAGTGAGGGAGTGATTGTAGAACAGATCATCCGCCCCACCGGACTGCTTGACCCCATAATCACAGTGCGTCCATCGAGAGGTCAAATCGACGACCTCATAGAGGAGATACAACGCAGGATAGAAAACAACGAGCGCACCCTTGTGACGACACTAACAAAGAGAATGGCAGAAGAACTTGCCGACTATCTCACGAGACTCGACATAAACTGCACCTATATCCACAGCGATGTGGAAACCATGGACAGGATTGAAATAATCGACAAACTGCGCGCCGGAGAGATAGATGTGCTCATCGGAGTGAACCTGCTGCGAGAAGGACTCGATTTGCCAGAAGTGTCGCTTGTAGCAATAATCGACGCCGACAAAGAAGGTTTCTTGCGCTCGCACAGATCGCTGACACAGACAGCAGGACGCGCGGCACGAAATCTTAATGGCGAAGTGATAATGTATGCCGACAAAATCACCGACTCCATGCAGCGAACCATCGACGAGACCAATCGTCGCAGGACAATGCAGTTGAAATATAACGAAGAGCACGGCATCACACCAAAAGCGATTATCAAGGCGAGAAATCTCATCATCGGACAGGAACAGAGCGTAGAGGCAAATCGCAACAGCATAACAGCTGCCGCCGACAAGCACAACAGAGAGATGATGAAGATGTATCAAAGCGAATTCAAGCCGGAATTGAACATAGCCGCCGACCCGGTGATTCCATATATGTCGATAAGTGCGATAGACAAAGCCATAGACCGACTCACAGCGCAAATGACAGAAGCAGCAAAGAAAATGGACTTTTTGCAAGCCGCACAATATCGCGATGAGATAATAAAAATGAAGGAATTGAGAGAGAAAAAAGAGCATAGCGATGGGAAATAACGGAACATATAAACAACCGTGGCTTCCTACCACAAAAAAGGAGATAGAACACCTGGGATGGGAAGAGATAGATGTAATTCTGTTTAGCGGAGACGCATATATCGACCATCCATCGATGGGGTGTGCCGTAATAGGTCGAGTGCTCGAGTCGAGAGGATATAAAGTGGCAATAGTTCCACAACCCAATTGGCAAGACGACTTGCGCGACTTCAAGAAACTGGGCACTCCGCGCTTATTCTTCGGCATCTCAGCAGGAGCCATGGACTCAATGGTAAACCACTACACTGCCAATCGCCGGAGAAGAAGCGACGACGCATATACACCCGGAGGGAGAGCCGGAGCACGTCCCGACTACCCTACAATAGTGTATTCAAAAATATTGAAAGAGCTATATCCCGACACCCCGGTGGTGATTGGAGGCATCGAGGCATCGTTGCGAAGATTGTCGCATTACGACTATTGGCAACAGAAACTCATGCCATCTATTTTGTGTCAATGCCCGGCAGATTTGCTGGTGTATGGCATGGGAGAAAAGCCGATACTCGAGATTGCCGAGCGGCTGTCGAACGGCGAGAAAATCGGTGAAATACGCGATGTAAGGCAAACCGTATTAATCGAGCCGATGGAGTCGATGCCCGAAAACAGCGAGAGCGACAAAGATATAGTGCTTAGTTCGTATGAAGAATGCCTAAAAGATAAAACCAAGCAATCGAGCAACTTCAAAAACATAGAAATCGAATCGAACAAGTGGGAAGGACGCACAATCTGGCAACAGACAGGCAAGAAAGTGATAAAAGTGAACCCAATGTATCCGCCCATGACCTCGGAAGAACTCGATTCATTCTATGACTTGCCATATACACGACTCCCCCACCCTCGCTATCGCGGCAAAGTGATACCCGCATACGAAATGATACGTCATTCCATCACAATGCACCGCGGATGCTTCGGCGGATGCGCATTTTGCACGATATCGGCACACCAAGGGAAATTTATATCCTCTCGCAGCAAAGAATCGATACTAAAAGAGGCGAGGAAAGTGACCGAAATGGAAGATTTCAAAGGATATATCTCCGACCTCGGCGGACCGTCAGCCAATATGTATCGAATGCGCGGCAAAGATGTTGAGAAATGCCATAAATGTGTGAGGCCGTCGTGCCTTCACCCTCAGCCATGCCCGAATCTCAATAACGACCACGCACCATTGCTGGAAGTGTATCGAGCAGTGGATACTTTGCCCGGAGTGAAGAAATCGTTTATCGGCAGCGGCGTGAGATATGACCTTTCGATGTATAAAAGCGGAGACGGGAAAATCGACAAGATAAATAGAGAGTATATCGAAGAATTGATTGCCCAACATGTTTCGGGAAGGCTAAAAGTGGCGCCCGAACACACATCGCCCGAAGTGTTAAAGGTGATGCGAAAGCCCGATTTCTCTTTGTTCAAGGAGTTCAACAAAGTGTTTGACGCCATAAATCGCAAGCATGGGCTAAATCAGCAACTTATCCCCTACTTTATATCGTCACATCCAGGCTCCACAGAGGAAACGATGGCAGAACTTGCAGTGATAACCAAGCAACTACACTTCCACCTCGAGCAAGTGCAGGACTTCACCCCTACCCCGATGACGGTATCGACAGAGATATATTATTCGGGATATCATCCCTACACCCTCAAGCCGGTATATACTGCCAAGAGCAAAGAAGAAAAACTTGCGCAACGCAAATATTTCTTCTGGTATGAGAATGAATATCGAAGCGACATCATAAAATCGCTCACAAGGATGCACCGGCAAGATTTGATAGCGCAACTATATCCAAATAACAATAGAATTCGTAAACATAAATAATTATGAACATTACAAAAATCAAAACGATGGCAACAGCAACTATAATGCTCGCAGGAGCAGTAGCGTGCAACACCGCCAAAGAGACCTCGGGTGAGATAATTGAGCGCCCCGAGTTCAAAGTTGAAAATGGACAATTTGTGCCGGAACTGCTGGAAGCGTTCGGCAGAGTAAGCGACCCACAAGTGTCTCCCGATGGGAAACAGATACTCTACGGAGTGCAATTCGAGAGTCTCAAGGAAAATCGCGGCAATCGCGAATTGTGGGTGATGAATATCGATGGAAGCAATCACACCCGCCTAACACACACTCCCGAAAGCGAGCAAAGTGCAGTGTGGATTGACGGAGGCAAAAAAATCGCATTCCTTGCCAAATCGGATAAAAACATGCAAATTTTTGTGATGGATGCCGATGGCAAGAACCGTAAACAGGTGTCGAACGTAGAAAACGGTATAGATGGCTTCTCATTCTCGCCCGATGAGAAAAATGTGCTGATTATCTCACAAGTGAAATGGGGCGAGACAGCACAAGACCAATATCCCGACTTGGACAAGACTACTGGCAGAATCATCGACGACCTGATGTATAAGCATTGGGACGAATGGGTGGAGCAAATACCGCATCCGTTCTTGGCAACATTTGATGGAGAGAAAGTGGGTGAACCAATCGACATCATGGAAGGTGAGCCATACGAGGCACCGATGAAGCCTTTTGGTGGCGCTGAGTCGTTTGCCTGGACACCCGACAGCAAGAAACTTGTGTATGTTTCGAGAAAGAAATCCGGTATGGAATACTCATTATCAACAAATTCCGACTTGTATGAATACAATCTTGAGACAAAAGAGACACGCAATCTCACAGAAGGAATGATGGGATATGACACCAACCCGAAATTCTCACCCGACGGAGAGTATCTTGCATGGCTCTCGATGGAGCATGACGGCTATGAAAGCGACAAAAACCGCATCTTTATTATGAATGTGAAATCGGGCGAGAAAACCGACCTTACAGCCAACTGGGACTACCATACCGACGCAATTGCATGGAACAAAAACAGCAAAAGCATCTATTTCATAGCTCCGTATATGGGCGACACACCTATTTTCTCGATAGACATCAACACACAAGCAATCGACACAGTTGCAAACGGACAATATGACTATGCCGCACTCGCACCTGCCGATGATAATACACTCATCACAATGCGCCATTCGATGTGTGAGCCTAATGAGATATATGCCGTTGCTAACAAAGAGGTGAAACAACTCACCACCATCAATAAAGAGTTGCTTGACCAACTTGCGCCTATAACAATACAACGCAGATGGTTGCCGACAACCGATGGCAAGAAGATGCTCACATGGGTGATACTTCCACCTAATTTCGATGAGACTAAGAAATATCCGGCAATACTTTATTGCCAAGGCGGTCCACAGAGTGCAGTTAGCCAATTCTGGTCCTACCGATGGAACCTACGCCTCATGGCATCGCAAGGATATGTAGTAATTGCTCCCAATCGCCGCGGCTTACCCGGATTTGGCACTGAATGGAATGCGCAGATTTCGGGCGACTACGGAGGTCAGAATATGAAAGACTATTTCACCGCTGTAGATGAAGTTAAGAAAGAGCCGTGGATAGATGCCGACCACATTGGCGCAGTGGGCGCAAGTTATGGCGGCTTCTCGGTGTATTGGCTCGCCGGAAACCACAACAAACGCTTCGCTGCATTCATTGCCCATGCCGGAATTTTCAACACCGAGGCACAATATCTCGAGACAGAAGAAATGTGGTTTGCCAACTGGGATTTGGGCGGCGCATTCTGGGAAAAAGAGAACAAAATCGCGCAACGCACTTATGCCAACTCACCACACAAATTTGTTGAAAAGTGGGATACTCCTATTTTGATAACAGTTGGCGACCTCGATTATCGCATACTTAGTTCTCAAGGTATGATGGCATTTAATGCTGCGAAATTGAGAGGCATCGACACCAAGATGCTCATATTCCCGGATGAAAACCACTGGATTTTGAAACCACAAAATGCCCTATTGTGGCAACGCGAGTTCTTCAAATGGTTTGATAAATACTTGAAGCCTGCCGAAGAGAAGTAATTAGGAAAAGAATAGATTAAAAAAGTTCCGGATGACGTGTGTCATTCGGAACTTTTTAGTATATTTGCGAATCAACTGAATCAAACCTTTAAATTTACTATTATGAAGAAGTATTTATCTTTAATTGTTGTTTTAGCAACTGCATTTCAGATGCAAGCGTGGAAGCCGTTGATGGTGGGACACCGCGGCAGTTCAATTGGTGTGGAAAACACCCGTGAAAGTTTCATTAATGGTGTAGAAATCAAAGGGTATGACGGACTCGAATGTGATGTGCGTGTAACCAAAGATGGTGTTTATGTGATTTCACACGACGAAACCACCAACAGGGTCGGAGGCGCGCTCACTGTCGCAGAAGCCACCTACGAGGCACTTGCGGCAGAGACTTATTCGCAAACACGTAGCGGAGTTACCTACAGCGGCAAGATTTGCACTGTGGCGGAATATCTCGACATTTGTGTTGAGAAAAATGTGTTCCCGGTAATAGAATTGAAATGGGCTACCGGAATCAACAACAATGACATGAGCAATTTTCCCGGGCTTATGAAATTGGTTACCGACCGCGGATTGGAGAAAAAAGTGGTGTTTCTCACCTCGATGCAAAGCAGTCTTTTATACATTCGACAAAATTACCCCGATGTGAAATGTCAGTTCCTTTGCACCTCACTTGCCACGAGCAAGGTGGATTGGTGCAAGGAAAATGGACTTGAGCCGTCGATATCGGTAGGCTATTTCGACCAACAGTTGCTGCTCAAATACCACAAGGCAGGGATGAATGCAGCGTGCTGGGTGGTTGACAGCGAAGCAAACTATAAGAAATATGCTGCAATGGGTGTGTATATGATTACATCCAACAGCCTTGTGAAATCGGAATTGCCCGAAGTGGAAGAAGTTGATTGGGATGCAATTCCCGAAGAACTTGAGCCTCTCAATATCACCTTCACAGAAGTGTGGAGCCGCACAGTGGCTAAAGACAACTTGCCTACCAACTTTCCCGCCGGCACAAACACCACTTATAAGACAGGTCAGCAGGCTGCATTTGTAGATGGAAAATTTATCATCAGCGACTACGGTACAAGCAAATTACTTACAATAGACAAGGATTGCACCGAAGCAACCATATCGGATGGCTATCCGATGCACGGAATCACCACCGACGATGCCGACAACCTAATCCAACGCGGAGAAGCCGGCTATTCTTCAAAGCCGAGTGTGGTGTATATCACTAAGAAAGGTGAAACAACACCTGTGAAAGTGGAGTTTTCGATTCCCGCAGATGCTACCGGACAGACAAATTTCGTTGCGGCAATGGGCGATGTGTTTTCGAGTGAGGGAGGATATGTATATGTGTATCCCAACGGACAAAAAATCGTGTATGCCATTCATATCGCTAATGGCGAATATAAAGGGATGGAAACATATCCCAATTTGTCAATTGCGGCAAGCACCGCCGGCATTATAATTCCATATAGCGATTCCGACCCGGCAAAATTCATATATATGGTGAGAAATCAAGGATTCTATCGCTATGACAATGGCGATAAAGGAGCAATCCTTACCGGTGCGAGCACCACAGCGCCGGCTCGCAACAGTTCTCTCGGAGGTGCTTTTTTCTCACTTGATGGACACGAATTGCTTGTGCATCCCTCAGGAAAGAATTATTCCGGAGGATTTTCAATTAAGGATGTTAGCGCCGGTAATGCAACACTTGCCACTGTTGCCGAACTTGGAACAACTGCAAGCGCATACGGCTCAAATCCATCGGTAGGCTCATTCTTTAGAGCCGTTCCATCGGGAACCAGTCAATACGACCTCTATTTCTATACAATGGGGTTTGGATACGGACTTTATCGCATCAAATCCGTTCCTTCATCGGTTGAAAGCATCGGAACAGACAATGAAGTGAAGATAACATTCATCGATAGAGACCATTTGAGAATAGATTCGTCAAACTCCGACGAAATTACAGTGTTCTCGGTAAGCGGCAGCGTAATGATGCGCCAAAGAGTCGATGAAAGCAACGTAGTTGACATCACAAGTCTCAACCCCGGTGTCTATATCCTTGCAGCCGGAAACAAAGCAGCAAAGATAATGAAGCGATAGCGCGTTCCCCTCCCGGAATATCCCTATGTAACTTTGTAGTTTCTTTACATTTCAGGGAACTCCATTCAAATCCGAAATCTGCGTCGTCTTCTTAGTACGATTAGCGTCGGTGAGAGTGGAGTTTCTCTTGTGCATCATAATAGGCTTTGTGGGGGAGTGATTGGAAAATATTGAGGATGTGGAGCGAAATGCGGGATATATTGACGAAAAATTAGTAATTTTGCAGTTCTAAAATTTGGATTGTGGAAGAGTATATAAATCAACTTAATGACCAGCAACGCGATGCCGTGCTCTACGACGACGGTCCTTCGCTCGTGATAGCCGGCGCCGGTTCGGGCAAAACGAGGGTTCTCACCTACAAGATTGTGCATCTCATCAGGAAGGGATACAACCCGTCGCGTATTCTCGCATTGACATTCACCAACAAGGCTGCACGCGAGATGAAATCGCGTATTGCAACGTTGCTCGATGAGAATGTCGCTGCAAAGCTGTGGATGGGCACTTTCCACTCTATTTTTCTCAAAATCTTGAGATTTAATTGCGAGAAAATCGGGTTTAAAAACGATTTTACCATTTACGATACAACCGACTCGAAATCGCTCGTGAAAATGCTCCTAAAGGATATGGGGCTTGACGAGAAAATCTATAAGCCCAACGATGTGTTGAATGCAATATCGATTGCAAAAAACTGCCTTATTTCTCCGAAAAGTTATTCTGAGAATAGGGATTTGAGACGAGAGGATGCAAATCGCGACATGCCTCAAATTTATGCTATCTACAACGCATATATGAGCAGATGCAGGGCATCGAATGCAATGGATTTTGATGATATTCTTTACTATACGAATGTGTTGCTGCGCGACTATCCCGATGTGTGCGAGAAGTATCAAGATTATTTCGAGTATATCCTCGTCGATGAGTATCAAGACACGAATTTTGCCCAGCACATTATCGTGAGCCAATTGAGCAAGAAGCGGAACAAATTGTGTGTGGTGGGCGATGATGCTCAAAGCATATATTCATTTAGAGGCGCCAACATCGGCAATATTCTTTCGCTTGAAAAGCGCATCAAAGAGCTAAAAGTGTTCAAACTTGAGCAAAACTACCGTTCGACACGAAATATAATAAATGCAGCCAATTCTCTCATTGCTAAGAACCGCAAGCAGATTGAGAAGCATATCTTCTCAAACAACGAGGAGGGGCAAAAAGTTGCCGTGAAAAAAGTAACGTCGGGCTATGAGGAGGGCTATATGATAGTGAGCCGGATAGTTCAGCTGAAGGCGTTGCAATCTTCGACCTACGACGATTTTGCAATTCTTTATAGAACAAATGCCCAGAGCCGCTTGCTTGAGGAAGCATTCAGAAACAAGAATATCCCCTATCGCATATATGGAGGACTCAGCTTCTATCAGCGAAAAGAGGTGAAAGATGTGATTTCCTATTTCCGACTCACAGTCAATCCCAGCGATGACGAGGCATTAAAGCGCATCATCAACAACCCTCCGAGAGGTATTGGCGACACAACTGTGGGAAAGATTACCGGCGCGGCAGTGAGATTGCAGTGCAGTATGTGGGAGGTAATGACCAATTACACCGATGAAATCAATGTGAACAAAGGCACCTTGAACAAACTAAATATGTTTGTGTCGATGATGCAGAAGTTTATTGATTTATATAATTCCAACACCCCGGCAGATGCATTGGCGAGCAAGATTATAACCGATTCGAGGCTTCTTGCTGTGCTTGAAACGGAAAATACGCCCGAAAATGTGAGCCGTCGAGAGAATATCAACGAAATAATGGCAGGCGTGCAAGAATTTGTGAATATGCGAATCGAGCAAGGAATCGATGAGCTAACATTATCTCATTACCTGTCTGAAATATCGCTTGCTACCGACCAAGATGGCGATGACACCGGCGAAGGTCCGCGTGTAACGATGATGACAATCCACGCAGCCAAAGGTCTTGAGTTCCGGAATGTGTTTATAGTGGGGGTTGAAAAAGACCTTTTTCCATCAAAACGATGCAGAACTGCAAGTGAACTTGAGGAGGAAAGGCGCTTGATGTATGTAG
>SFER01000061.1 GCA_004557195.1 Bacteroidales bacterium
CTTGGCTTGAGTTGTCTCCTTGTCTATTCCTCCTATTTCTCCGACAGCACTAAGTTGGTGCGCAGTGCATCGATTATCGCACTGCTCGACACCCTGGTGGCGGTGATGTCGGGTGTGGTGATATTCCCTGCTGTATTCTCTTTCGGCGCCGAGCCGTCGCAGGGTCCGAAACTCGTGTTTGAAGTGCTTCCGTCGATTTTTGCGATGATGCCGGGTGGCTATCTATGGGCTGTGTTGCTTTTCGTGCTGTTGTTTTTCGCTTCTATCACATCTTCAATCTCGATGAGCGAAATTTCGATAGCCTATTTCACCGAGGAGTTCTCGATGTCGCGCACTCGTGCCACATGCACTCTCACTGCCATTGCCGTGGTGCTTGGCGCATGTTGTGCCTTGAGTTTCGGTATGTTGTCCGACTTTAAGATTGCCGGGATGACGGTGTTCGACCTTTTCGATTTCGTATCTTCCAATGTTCTGTTGCCAATCGGTGGCTTCATCTTCTCGATTTATGTAGGTTGGATTCTCGACCGCAAGATGGTGAAAAACCAGCTCACCAACGATGGCAAAATCAAGGTGTATTCCTATCGTCTCATCATATTTTGTATGCGCTGGGTGGCTCCGATTGCAATTTTGATGATTTTTTTATGCGGATTGCACATTTTATAACGGCTACATTGCCTTGCTTTGAGAATAAAATTGTAATTTCGCATAAAATATCTATTTATAGTGGCAACGGAATTTAAGAAATACTCTCTCAATATTCATGGCTCCCTCTACGAGTTGGATTCGCCCAAGGTTATGGGCATCCTAAATGTTACTCCCGACTCGTTTTACAGTGGCAGCCGTTGTTCTACCGATGATGCTTTAATCGAGCGTCGTGTGCATCAAATTATCGACGAAGGTGCCGATATGATTGATATCGGTGGCTATTCATCGCGCCGTAATGCCGATGACATCTCTCCCGAGGAGGAATATGCGCGCCTCGACCGCGGGTTGCGTATTATCCGCTCCATTGCGCCCGACGCCATTGTATCGGTGGATACTTTCCGAGCCGATGTGGCTCGCCGTTGCGTGGAAAATTGGGGCGTGGAGATTATTAACGACATCTCGGGTGGCGACCTCGACAATGCGATGTTTGAAACCGTAGCTGCTCTCAAAGTGCCATACATATTGATGCACATGCGCGGCACTCCGGCGACAATGAACACGCTCACTCAATACGACAAAGTGGTGGTGGATGTGATTAAAGACCTTGGCGCAAAGGTGCAGCGACTCAATGCACTCGGTGTGGCTGATGTTATCATCGACCCCGGTTTTGGCTTCAGCAAGACTATCGAGCAAAACTATCGCCTTATGAAGCACCTCGCCTTGTTCCACTCCCTTGCTCTCCCTTTGCTAGTGGGCATTTCTCGTAAATCGATGATTTACCGTCCCCTTGGCATCACTCCCGAGCAATCGCTCAACGGAACCACTGCTCTCAATATGGTGGCTCTCGCTGCCGGTGCTCACATCCTGCGGGTGCATGATGTGAAAGAGGCTTGCGAGGCTGTGAAAATCCACAATCTCATCAAATCCCAAGACTAACTCATTTCTTCGCATAATGGAACAATTTGGAATCAAAGACGCTCTCGATATCCTGCTGTTTGCAGCGATGCTCTTCTACCTCTATAAGATGATGAAAGAGTCTGGCTCGCTGAATATCTTCATCGGACTTATTTCTTTCTTTATTGTGTGGGTCGTGGCAAGCGAAATACTCGAAATGAGGCTGATTGGCTCTATCCTCGACAAATTCATGAGCATTGGATTGATTATTTTCGTGATTCTTTTCCAGGAACCGCTCAAGAGGGTGCTCGTGGATATCGGTTCCCATAGGCGCTGGCGTTTCTTCAAGCACTTGTTCAGCCACAAGGAGCAAGAGACTAAGGTGAAAGACTGGGTTATGCCGTTGGTGTATGCTTGTGTGAGTATGTCTAAATCCAAAACCGGTGCCCTGATTGTTATCCAGTGCAACGACTCGCTTAACAAATACGAACGCCTTGGCGACACCATCGATGCCTCTATCAATTCAAGGCTCGTTGAAAATATTTTTTTCAAAAACTCGCCTCTCCATGATGGCGCCATGATTATTGCCAACAACCGCATTTGCGCTGCCGGATGTGTTCTCCCCGTGTCGCACGATGCTTCGCTCCCTCGCCACCTCGGATTGCGCCACCGCAGCGCACTCGGTGTGTCGCAGGCTACCGATGCTCTCGCTATCGTGGTGTCGGAAGAAAGCGGCAATATTTCGGTGGCTCACAACGGTCGTCTCCATGAGAAGGTGTCGATGAGCGAACTTGAACATTATATCAATGAAGCATAATTCATTGTGCTATTATTTTGCCTGAAATGGTGAAATTTTGTAACTTTGCCACCTGTTTTTGGTGACATATTGCGTCGACTAATTTAATTCTAAAATATATTCGTTATGGACAATTCAGTTAAAACTACTACGCTACGCGATTCGGCGGTATTCCGCTGGACTGTGTTATTCTTCTTGGCGTTTGCGATGTTCTGTTCCTATATCTTCATGGACATCCTCTCGCCGATTCAAGATTTGATGCAATCTACTCGAGGTTGGGACAAAACAGCCTTCGGTACAATGCAGGGTTCTGAAACATTCCTCAATGTTTTTGTTTTCTTCCTCATTTTTGCCGGTATTATCCTCGACAAAATGGGCGTGCGATTCACCGCAGTGCTTTCGGGTGCCGTAATGCTTGTCGGTGCCACCATCAACTGGTATGCGGTAACAACAATGTTCCAAGGCTCGGGGCTTGAGAAATGGTTCACCGAGAATCTCAACTACATCCCGCTTCTCGACGAGATGGGTGTGTCGCCTTTCTATAAAGGTATGCCTGCATCGGCTAAATTCTCGGCTGTCGGCTTCATGATTTTCGGCTGTGGTGTTGAAATGGCAGGTATCACCGTGTCGCGCGGTATCGTGAAATGGTTCAAGGGTCGCGAGATGGCTCTCGCAATGGGTAGCGAAATGGCGCTTGCTCGCCTTGGCGTTGCCACTTGTATGATTTTCTCGCCATTCTTTGCCCACCTCGGAGGCAATATCGATGTGTCTCGTTCGGTGGCTTTCGGCGTAGTGCTCCTGCTCATCGCCCTCATCATGTTTATTGTCTATTTCTTCATGGATAAAAAACTCGACGCTCAAACCGGCGAGGCTGAGGAGAAAGACGACCCGTTCAAAATCAGCGACCTCGGTCAGATTCTCACAAGTAGCGGATTCTGGCTCGTGTCTTTGCTTTGTGTGCTCTACTACTCGGCTATTTTCCCATTCCAGAAATATGCTGTGAATATGCTTCAATGCAATCTCTCATTCTCTCCGATTGAAGATGGCTCGTTCTGGAAGAGCGATATGTGCACATTGGTGCAATATGCGGTAATGCTTGTTGTCGCCGGTGCTTCTTTTGCAAGCAACTTCATGAAAAACAAGGGCAAAAGCGCTCTCTTTGCCGCTATTGCCGTGGTATTCCTCGTGGGCTATTGCTATATGGGTTATATGCGTCAGAGTGCCGAGGCTGTCTTTGCCGTGTTCCCGTTGCTCGCTGTTGCTATCACTCCGATTCTTGGTAAGTATGTCGATACCAAAGGCAAGGCAGTGTCGATGCTCATCCTCGGCTCGGTGCTCCTCATCGCTTGCCACCTCACATTCGCCGTTGTCCTTCCGGCATTCAAAGGCAATGTAATAGGCGGATTTGTGGTTGCCTATATCACTATCCTCGTGCTTGGTGCAAGTTTCTCGCTCGTTCCTGCAGCATTGTGGCCCAGCGTTCCCAAATTGGTTGATGCAAAAATTATCGGTAGTGCCTATGCGCTTATTTTCTGGATTCAGAACATCGGTTTGTGGCTATTCCCGATGCTCATCGGCAAGATTCTCGACGCTACCAACCCCGAAATCACAAAGGCGCTTGCTGCCCGCACAATCACCGCCGAGGAGGCTGCCGTTTCCTACAACTACACCGTGCCGCTTGTAATGCTTGCAATGCTTGGTGTGGCTGCACTCATCCTTGGCATCATCCTCAAGATTGTTGACAAGAAAAAAGGCTACGGCATCGAAAACCCCAATATCGTAGCATAACAAAAGAAATTTAAGGTTTAGGCTGTGGCGCTTACGGGTGTCGCAGCCTTTTTTGTGGGAAATAGCGAGACCGGAATTTCTCACGAAAGTCCGGTCTCGCAGATAAAAGGGATTGAAACTTTATGTCTATTTGACGATTGTCTTGTGTGTTGTGCCTGCAACTTTTACGATATAGACGCCTGCGTTGACATCGAGTGTGGCAACTTGGCTGTCTGATGTTGCAGTGAACGATGCAACCACTGCGCCTGCGAAGTTATAAACTTCCACAAGTTTGCCGGCAGCGTTGGCGATGCGTATTGCTTTTCCTCCGAGTGTCTTAACCGACACCTCGGCGGCTGTCGATGCCTCTACGCTAGATGCTTTTCCAAATTCGATGGTGATTGAGGAGTTGATAATCTTGCCGTTGCTGTTCACCTTGATATCCACATTAGAGGTAAGTCCTTCGCTCACCGATACCGGGGTGATAACAAGGTCTCCATTTGATATTTTTGCTGTAAAGGCGTCGCTTCCTGTCCCTATTACGGTCTTCACAATG
This sequence comes from Bacteroidales bacterium, assembly GCA_004557195.1. Taxonomy (GTDB): domain Bacteria; phylum Bacteroidota; class Bacteroidia; order Bacteroidales; family Muribaculaceae; genus W0P31-042. The sequence continues at coordinate 4,659 of SFER01000061.1, forward strand.
GCTGCCGAGAGGTTGTCGGCATCCGATGCCCAATCTTTGAGCGATATTGTTGTCTCTTCGCTTGCGCTTGCCTTTTGCACACCCAGGTCTTTCACTGTCGGCTCCTCGTTATCGGGGAATACAGGTTGTGCCGGGAACCAGTAATTGGCTTCGAGAGCGCACTCTTTGACTTTCTCGCCATCGGCATTGTAGATGCGGGTGATGTATTCGTTGCTCCAATTTTTGTTGAGCGTGGCATAGATTTCGTCGGAAATCGGGTCCACTCTCATGGAGCAGCCATAGATTTGCCATCCTTCGCTTTGTATGTCAACAATTTTTGTCGCAGTGTTGGTGTCGATGTCATATTTGAAAATCATGTATCCGCTTGTCCACGAACTTGCGCCTCCGTTCCAGTAGAGCACATTGTTTTGTGTGCTGGCGCAAAATGCATCGGGTGTCCAAGCATACCATGAGTTGGCAGGTCCATAAATGCCGTCGGGTAGGGCAACAACCTCTGTTTCGAGGGTCGCGGGATTGATTTTCCAAAGCGAGTTGGCGGCGTTGCCGTTGGCGATGAGGCTACACCACAATGTGCCATCTTTCGAGAGCACTATTGAGCCGAGGTCCATGTTGTCTGGGGCTGAAAGCACTTTGAGCACTGTGTCGCTTGTCGGGTCGATTACAAGAAGGTCGTCGTCGCGATGTATGGCAAACACATAGTCATTCACTCTCACCATGTTACCGATTTCACCCGCATAGATTTCCGTGCCGCCGCTGTTCTTCACCGAGCCGCTTATTTCGAGCGCGTCAATATCGAGAACATAGATTCCGTTTGTGGTGCCTACATACCCTTTGTGCTCATCCACTCCAAGGAATCCGCGACCGTCAGCCCCGCCGAGTTCGGGAAATTGCTTCAGTGCCTTCATTGTGGAGGCGTCGCACACGGTGAGTCGTCCACCCTTCACCTTGATGCCATCGGGCTGTTTTGCCATAATGAAAAACTTGCCGCCATAGATTTGTCCTGCCTCGGCGGTGCATCCGAGCTCCATACCGGGGTTTTCGGTTTGGAACACGCGATAGCTCCATTCTCCGTTGTCATCAAGAAAATTAACCGACGAACTGTTGGTGCCATACCAGTCTTCATTGATGATGAAAACACCTTGTGAATACTTGCTGTCTTCTGCAGCGGCTGGATTTGCGGCAATGAATGTGCCGATTGCCAGCAATGTAAGTAATTTTTTCTTCATTTTTGTTATAAATTTAGGTTTATACGTTTTGCCTCGCCGTATATGGCTTTGCAGCCAAAACAGCCTTACGAGGAATAAACCTATCGGGGTAATGGAAAAATGAAGTGGCGGTGTTAGTTACTATGGGGCAGACAAAAAAATGAAATTCTACCACTCATAATCTTTTGCTCTTCAAAGCCTATACCTCGTAAGCCGTTGAAAATAATGAATGGCAGGTCTTCTGACTTATCGCTATTACCAATCGCCTTCCCAAGAATCCTAATTCTCAGTGACTTTGTGCTTGGTAATGCTGTTATGCGAAATACAGCAGCGGGACTGTTCGGGATTCTCACCCGATTCCCTTTTAAGCAACAAACCGCAGAACGCGGTGTGTTGCACCAATTCGCCGACAAAGTTACATCATTTTTTTTCAATTACAAATTTCTTCGCCGCTTTTTTTTCATTCCTGAAAATTGCTGCCGAGAATATTTGGATGTGATTGCAAAAAGATGTACCTTTACACTCAACAACTATCGTATTGCTTATCTTTAGTTTTTTATAGAACACTAAATCGTTTATTATGAAGAAGATATTTCTATTTATTGTAATAGCCTCCACTGCGCTCAGTTGCTTTGGTTGGGGGCAAAAGGGGCATGATGTCGTGGCTTTCATCGCCGAAAAGCATCTTCAACCCGAAGTTCTTGCCCATGTCGAAGTGGTGCTCGGAAACAAGTCGCTGGTCTATTATTCCAATTGGCTCGACAACGTTAGCCACACAGAGGCTTATGCCTACACCAAAACTTGGCATTACAAAAATGTCGATGCCGACGTAACTTATGAAACCGCCCCCAAAAACCAAAAAGGGGATGTGGTCGAGGCGGTGAAATCGATTGTAGGGCAACTCGAGAAGGGCGGCATCTCGCAAGAAAAGGAGAACATCATGCTGCGTATGCTCATCCACTTGGTTGGCGATATGCACCAGCCGATGCATCTCGGCCATCTCAGCGACCTCGGCGGCAATCTGCACAAAATCAAATTCTTCAAGCGCGACAACAATCTTCACTCGGTGTGGGACAACTCAATTGTAGAAAGTGCCCACAAATGGAGTTATACCGAATGGCAGAGCCAAATCGACCGTGTGAGCGAGGTGGAACGTACCCGCCTCATTGCCGGCGACATCGATGATTGGGCTAAGGAAACTTATATGATTGCATCGAAAATCTATGAGGCTACTCCGATTGGCTCTAATATCAGCTACGACTATGTCGCCGAGTGGACTCCGGTCATCGAGCAGCAGTTCCTCAAAGGTGGGCTTCGTCTTGCCCATCTCCTCAACATCATCTATTCCAAATAGGGGTAATGATTAATGAGTATTAAAATCGGGTAAAACTTTTGGATTGACGAAAAAAAACGTTATTTTTGGCGAATAATATTTATTCTGTAGCGTAGAATGTCCGAAATTATAGTTTACATAATAATCGTTATTCTCTGCATTGTCCTTAATGCGTTGAAGAAAAAGAATTTACCCCAAAATCCAAATTTCGAAGGACAAAACGACAGAAATAGGGGAGGGGTGGGAAACAATTCTCTGCCGGGGGCTGGAAACGGCTCTATGTCACGCTATGATTATGAACCGGAGATGCAGAACACCAATTCTCCCATCACCGTCGAAGATATTGAGAATATTACCTGGTCCGATTTGATTGGCATGCTGCAAGGCGAGAAAATCAAACGTAGCCGAGCTCAGAGGCGCGCTCCCGAGTCTCCGGTTGCCGAAACTCGTCGCCAATCTCATCAGCCTGATACAGTCCCTCCAATGCCCGAAACTCCGTCTGCCGCGTTTCTCGACAGTGCTCGTGAAGGCGCTTCTTCGCTCGCTCGAAACTCTTCCTCTCAGATTAACGACGATGCCTATGCTCCGCATCACGATGCTGCTCCCGTGACTGCCGCCGAATGGCGTAAGGCTATTATTGCAAGTGAAATTTTGAATCGAAAATATTAACCCTTAAAACTATTTAGAATGTCATTCCCAATTATCTCGGCTCAACAAGCAGCCGAATATGTGAAAGATGGTTACAATGTAGGATTCTCGGGCTTTACTGCATCGGGAACTCCCAAGGTGGTGCCCCCGGCTATCGCCGAACTTGCAGAGCGTGAACATGCTGCGGGACGTCCGTTCAAAATCAGTATGTTTACCGGTGCTTCTACCAACGATTTCGTTGATGGCGCTTTGGCACGTGCTAAAGCGGTGAACTTCCGCACTCCCTATCAGTCGTGCAAGGATATGCGTGCCGCTCTCAACTGCCATGAGGCTCACTATGCCGATGCTCACCTTTCCGAACTCGCCCAAAAAATGCGTTACGGCTTCTTCGGCAAACTCAATGTTGCCATTCTTGAGGTCGCTGACTACAACGACAATGGCGAGGTTGTGCTCGGCACAGGTCTCGGTATCGCTCCCACTATCGTCGCTATGGCTGACATCGTAATCTTGGAGCATAACACCACAATCAACCCCAAATTGCGTGGCTTCCACGATGTGTATATGCCTCTCGACCCGCCTTATCGCCGCGAAATCCCTATCTACAAGCCAAGTGATAGAATCGGTGAGGTGGTGCTCAAAATCGACCCCAAAAAGATTGTCGGTGTGGTTGAAAGCACCAACCCCGGCCATGTGGCTCCTTTCTCGCCTGCCGACGAGGTTACTATGCGCATCGGTGCCAATGTGTGCGATTTCCTCGCTCACGAACTCCGCGCCGGACGTATTCCCAAGGAATTCCTCCCGATGCAGAGTGGTGTGGGCAACGTGGCAAACGCCGTGCTTGCCGGTCTCGGTGAAAACGACGAGATTCCTCCATTCCAAATGTACACCGAAGTGGTGCAAGACTCCGTGCTCGAACTTATGAAACATGGCAAATGCCGCTTCGCAAGCACATGCTCGCTCTCTATCAGCGACGAGGCTTTGCATGATTTCTACGAGAATATCGATTTCTTCCGCGACAAGATTGTGCTCCGTCCCGGCGAAATCTCCAACAATCCCGAAATCGTGCGCCGTCTCGGTCTTATCACTATGAACACCGCCCTCGAAGCCGACATCTTCGGTAATGTAAACTCCACTCACGTGCTCGGCACTAAGATGATGAACGGTATTGGTGGCTCGGGCGACTTCACTCGCAATGCCTATTTGAGCATCTTCAGTTGCCCGTCGGTTACTAAGGGTGGCTCTATCAGCAATATCGTCCCAATGGCTTCGCATATCGACCACAGCGAGCACTCTGTCGATGTGATTATCACCGAGCAAGGTGTGGCCGACCTCCGCGGCTTGGATCCCATTCAACGCGCCGAGAAGATTATCGATAATTGCGCCAACCCCACTTATCGCCCGCTGCTCCGCGAATATCTCAGCATGGGCAAAGGCGGTCAAACTCCTCACACTCTTCATGCTGCTCTCGCTTTCCACGAGGAATTCATGAATAGTGGCAACATGGCTGCAACCGACTTCTCCAAGTATGCAAAATAGCAGTTGTTACTTTATAATTTAGTGATTATTCATTGTCCCATAGCGCCTCGGGTGTTATGGGACAATTCTAAAATTTGTATAGAAATGAAATATGCGATTGTTGGCTCGGGTGCTATCGGTGCCTATTATGGCGCAAAACTCGCTTATGCCGGCAACGAGGTGCATTTCCTTCTCCATTCCGATCACGATTTTGTGCGCCGGAATGGCTTGCAGGTCGATTCTTGCGACGGCAGTTTCCATCTCGATTCCCCTTCTGTGTATCGCTCCACTGCCGAGATGCCTCGTTGCGATGTGGTTATAGTTGCGCTCAAAACGGTGAACAACCACCTGTTGCCTTCGCTGCTTCCTCCGTTGCTTGCGAGCGACACTCTCGTCTTGCTCATCCAGAACGGCATCGGTGTTGAAGCCGATGTGCAGGCAATGTTCCCCGGCGTATGGCTTACCGCCGGGTTGGCATTTATCTGCTCTGCCAAGACCACTCCCGGCACTGTTAATCATCAGTGCTACGGTAGCATCAACATCGGTAATTACTCCTGTCCCGACAAGTCGAAAGTGGCTCGAATGATTGCCGAGATGCAATCTGCCGGAATCGCTTCTGCCGAAGTGGATTATAACGAGGCGCGCTGGAAGAAGGCTGTGTGGAACATGCCTTTCAATGGCTTGACCGTGGCTTTGAACACGCAGACCAACTGCCTCCTTGCCAATCCTTCAACTCGCACACTTGTCAAAGAGATGATGATGGAGGTGGTGGGCGCTGCTTGTGCGCTTGGCGTGAACGGGCTTGACGAGGCTTTTGCCGATAAGATGATTCAAAACACCTTGGAGATGACTCCCTACTCGCCAAGTATGAAACTCGACTTCGATTTCAAGCGCCCGATGGAGATTGAATATCTCTATTCCCGCCCCATTGTGCTCGCAAGGGAAGCCGGATTTGAAATGGGCAAACTTGCGATGCTCGAGCAGCAACTCCGTTTCATCCAGACGCAATACCTCGGCTGACAGCATATCAAATCATAGGAAGAACGCCCCACAACTGCTTTCGTGAGGCGTTCTTTTTTGCTACAAAAAGAACACGGATTGCACGGATATAGCTCGCAGACGCTCGCACCGAGGACGGCACCCCGAAGCGGGTGCTCCTGATCATAGCCCGGCACTTACGAAGTGGTGCCGGGTCGTTAGACATATATATAGGAATGCGTGCCAAAGGTGCGCCCCAAGACCCCACAATACGTTAAAATCAGGTTAAATCGCCAAAATTGTCGCAATCTGCACGCGCCCCGCATCACCGCGCCCTATCTTTGCACCAAGAAAAATCAAAAATGCCTATTGGCCCTATTGGCCCTATTGGCCCTATAAAAAATCATGCACTATACCCCGCAGGACATAATCAACGAAAACCTCGAGCGCCGCAAGGCCCTCGCCACCAGCGCACTCGCCTACATCCCAATCACCGGCGAAGGCTGCACCGGCGAGCGCGTCAGCGTCAGCCTCGCCAGCGGCACCCACTATGTCCCA